>NZ_JAAGPN010000095.1:0-31192 GCF_017104805.1 Paraburkholderia sp. Ac-20347
CGGCGGGTGCGGATCAGGGTGCGGCGAGCGGTGCGGCGGGCGCTTCCGCTGCGTCGGGCGCGGATCAGGCCGCCGCCGCGAGCGGTGCGGATCAAGCTTCCGGCGCGGCGCAAGCCAGCGCGTCGCTGCCCGCGAACGTCTACTTCGAGATCGGCAAGAGCACGCTGCCCGCCGACGCGAAGGACGCGATCCAGGCCGCCGCCGATTACGCGAAGGCGCATCCCGACGCGAAATTCACGCTCTCGGGCTACACCGACGCGAGCGGCAAGGCCGACGCGAACGCCGAACTCGCCAAGCATCGCGCGCAAGCCGTGCGCGATGCGCTGAAGGCGGCCGGCATCGCCGAAGACCACATCATCATGAAGAAGCCGGAAACCGTTACTGGCGGCGCCGACCCGAAAGAGGCGCGCCGCGTGGCGATCAGCCCGGCGGCTTGAGCCGGGCGGCCTGCAACACGGCCGCGACGGCAAGCAGTCCATAAGAATTTAATAAACGCGCAGTACGCAGTACGAGCGGGCTTTCGCACGCCCTGACCAAACTGCAGTAAGAGACGCAAAGCAATTCGCTTCAGGAGAGAGTCATGTCTAGCATCGGACACGATGTAGCAGGGCACGGCCACGTGCACGGCGATCACGCGCACGAGACACCGCACGGCTGGCGACGCTGGCTGCTGGCCACCAATCACAAGGACATCGGAACGCTGTATCTGCTGTTCTCGTTCGTGATGTTCCTGTCGGGCGGCGTGATGGCGCTCGGCATCCGCGCCGAGCTGTTCGAACCCGGACTGCAGATCATGCGGCCCGAGTTCTTCAACCAGCTCACCACCATGCACGGCCTGATCATGGTGTTCGGCGCGATCATGCCGGCCTTCGTGGGCTTTGCGAACTGGATGGTGCCGCTGCAGATCGGCGCCTCGGACATGGCGTTCGCGCGCATGAACAACTTCAGCTTCTGGCTGCTGCCGGCCGCCGCGTGTCTGCTGGTCGGCTCGTTCTTCGCGCCAGGCGGCGCGACGGCCGCGGGCTGGACGCTCTACGCGCCGCTCTCCACGCAGATGGGCCCCGGCATGGACTTCGCGATCTTCGCGGTCCACATCATGGGCGCCTCGTCGATCATGGGCGGCATCAACATCGTCGTGACGATCCTGAACATGCGCGCGCCGGGCATGACGCTCATGAAGATGCCGATGTTCGCGTGGACATGGCTCATCACCGCTTACCTGCTGATCGCCGTGATGCCGGTGCTCGCGGGCGCGATCACGATGCTGCTGTTCGACCGTCACTTCGGCACGAGCTTCTTCAACGCGGCGGGCGGCGGCGATCCGGTCATGTACCAGCACATCTTCTGGTTCTTCGGCCATCCCGAGGTCTACATCATGATCTTGCCGGCGTTCGGGATCGTTTCGCAGGTGATTCCGGCGTTCTCGCGCAAGCCGCTGTTCGGCTATAGCTCGATGGTGTACGCCACGGCGTCGATCGCGATTCTCTCGTTCATGGTCTGGGCGCACCACATGTTCGCCACGGGCATGCCGGTCACGGGCCAGCTGTTCTTCATGTACGCGACGATGCTGATCGCGGTGCCGACGGGCGTGAAGGTGTTCAACTGGGTCGCCACGATGTGGCGCGGCTCGCTGACGTTCGAAACGCCGATGCTGTGGGCCGTGGGCTTCCTGATCGTGTTCACGTTCGGCGGACTTTCGGGCCTGATGCTCGCGATGGCGCCGCTCGACATCCAGTATCACGGCACCTATTTCGTGGTGGCGCATTTCCATTACGTGCTGGTGGCGGGGTCCTTGTTCGCGCTGTTCTCAGGGTGGTACTACTGGTCGCCAAAATGGACCGGCTGGATGTACAACGAGATGCGCGGAAAGATCCACTTCTGGTGCTCGCTGGTGTTCTTCAACCTCGCGTTCCTGCCGATGCACTTCGTCGGCCTCGCCGGGATGCCGCGTCGCTACGCGGACTATCCGGCCCAGTTCACCGACTGGAACCAGGTGATCACGATCGGCGCATTCGGCTTCGGACTCTCGCAGGTGTACTTCCTGTTCTTCGTGGCGCTGCCCGTGTATCGCGGCGGCGGCGATCTGGAAAAAGCCGGCGACAAGCCGTGGGACGGCGCGACCGGTCTCGAATGGACCGTGCCGAGCCCGGCGCCGTTCCACACCTTCGAAAATCCGCCGACGGTCGAATAAGCCGCCTTCGGAACGCGGTGTCCGGCGCACCTTGCCGGACACGACGAACACGCAGAACGCGCCGAACAACGACGCCAATCCGCTAACGCACGCCGCCGTCTTTGTGCGGTTTTCATCGCAGCACGCAACGAGGAGCGATTCACGATGCGCATCACGATGACCGGAACGGACGCGGCCAACGGGCCCGCGAGCATGACGCGCAATACAGACAAAAGACGCACGCCCGAGCAGATTCGCGCGGGCAACCGCCGGCTCGGCCTCGTGTTGCTGGCGGTCGTCGCGGCCTTCTTTCTGGCCGGCGTCGTCAAGCAGGTGTATTTCGCCGGCCACTGACGCCGGGGCATTTGCCGTCTTACCGTAAGAGGAAGTCCGATGTCCACGCAGCACGCCGAAAACGACCGCGCCTTCAACCGATCGATGCTCGTGAAGCTCGTCGTGGTGGCGCTGTTGATGTTCGGTTTCGGCTTCGCGCTGGTGCCGATGTATCGCGCGATCTGCCAGATCACCGGCATCAACAATCTCGTGCAGCGCGACGCCACCGAGCGCGAGGCGCGCAACACGCAGGTCGACATGACGCGCACGGTGTCGATCGAACTCGATGCGAACGCGCGCGGGCTGCTTGGGTTCCGGCCGGAGCAGCGCAGCATCGACGTGCATCCGGGCGAAGTCATGACCGTGATGTACGACATTTCGAACAACGAAGGACGCACGATCGACGCGCAGGCGATTCCGAGCTACGCGCCGAAGCAGGCGACCGAGTATTTCCGCAAGATCGAGTGCTTCTGCTTCACGCAGCAGACCTTGAAGGCGAACGAGACGAAACGCATGCCGGTGGTGTTCGTGGTCGACCCGAAGCTGCCGAAGGACGTGAAGACGATCACGCTGTCGTACACCTTCTTCGAGCTGAACAAGCCGGCGGTGCCGGCCGCGCCGAAGCAGGCGGCAGGCGCGTGAATTCCACCGATGACGCTGCACCCACGCAATGAAGCGCAGATGAACGGAAACGGTACGAACGGCGACGGCAACGCGAAAAAGGGCAGCGTCCTGCAGCTCGTGAAGGCGGTCGCGTGGTCGTTTCTCGGCGTGCGCAAGCGCGCGGACCTCGAAGCCGACGCCGCGCAGCTACATCCGGCGGCGCTGATCGCGGCGGGCATTATCGGCGCGGTGCTGTTCATCGTCGTGCTGTTGCTGATCGTGCACGCGGTGGTGGGTTGATGCCGCGCGCGGCGCAAGACGAAACAACGGAAGCAGATCAGGCAGCAAGCGCAGCAACACAACAAGCGACGCAACGAGAGACACATAGCCGGCTGCGGCCGGAGCAACTGGAAATTGGAGAATCAGGCATGAGCGGCCAAAACGATAGCCCGTACTACTTCATTCCGCACCCGTCGCGGCATCCGATCAGCGCGGCGCTCGGACTTCTGGTCATGCTCGCCTCGCTCGCGTCGTGGATCAACGGCGATTCGTGGGCGCCGATCGGCGTCGTGATCGGATTGCTGTGGTTGCTGTTCACGCTCTATCACTGGTTCGGCGACGCGATCGCCGAATCGGAGGGCGGCATGTACGGCAAGCGCGTCGACGTGTCGTACCGCTGGAGCATGAGCTGGTTCATCTTCTCCGAGGTGATGTTCTTCGGCGCGTTCTTCGGCGCATTGTTCTACGCGCGCCAGATCGCGCTGCACCAGCTCGGCAGCCTCGACTACAAGCTGATCTGGCCGGACTTCGCGGCGGTGTGGCCGAACAACGGCCCGGCGGAACTGGTCTCGCACTTCCGCTCGATGACGCCCTGGCCGGTGCCGACCATCAACACCGCGCTGCTGCTCTCGTCGGGCGCGACGCTCACGGTCTCGCACCACGCGCTTCGCGAGAACCATCGCACCAAGGCCATCGCGTGGCTCGCGGCCACGATCGTGCTGGGGCTGTGCTTCCTGTGCCTGCAGGCGTTCGAATATATCCACGCGTATGGCGAACTGAACCTCACGCTCGCTTCGGGCATCTACGGTTCGACGTTCTTCCTGCTTACGGGCTTCCACGGCTTCCACGTGTTCCTCGGCGGAACGATGCTGACCGTGGTGCTGATCCGCATGCTTCGCGGCCACTTCACGGCGGAGCATCACTTCGCGTTCGAAGGCGCCGCGTGGTACTGGCACTTCGTGGACGTGGTGTGGCTGGGGCTGTACGTCGTCGTGTACTGGCTCTGAGTGGCTCTGAGCGCGTGGCGCGACGCTTCGCGGCGACAACAGAACGCAAACGCCGCTCCGACCTCGTCGGCGCGGCGTTTTTGTCTTTGAAGTCCTGACGATCCGGCGGGAAAGCCTGCGCGAATCAGCGGCCGTACGGAATGCCGGTGGACTGAATCCAGCCCATCCAGTGCGCGAAGAGGATGAAGAGGAAGAGCGAAATCGAGAGGCCGACGCGCGTGGCGAGCGACCAGACCATGCGCTTGGTGCGGCCCCGGTCGTGCATCATGAAGTAGAGCGCCGAGATCATGCTGGCGATGATCAGCGCGAACGCAACAGGGACCAGGATGTGCATGAAGTTCACGGAATTTGGCATGACTGAAAACGCCCGTCTCATTATGGCACCGAGGTTCGCCGTGCGGGGTTCGATCGCGGCGATCACCGGTATTTCGCGCATGGGTCGTGCCCGATGAAAATCCGCCTCGTTCCCGCGCTGCTCATTCTGATCGTGATGGCCGTGACGATCCGGCTCGGCTTCTGGCAGCGCGACCGCGCGCATCAGAAGGAAGCGCTGCAGGCGCAGATCACGCAGTACGAAAACGCGACGCCGCAAACCGTGGGCGCTGCGCCGCTCGCGCTCAAGGACGTCGAGTTCCATCGCCTGCGCGCGACCGGCACGTTTTTGCCCGAACGCGTGGTGTATCTCGACAATCGTCCGTATAACGACCAGCCAGGCTTTTACGTCGTGATGCCGCTTAAACTCGAAGGCGGCGGCGTGGTGCTCGTGAATCGCGGCTGGCTGCCGCGCAGCATCGATAACCGCGAGACGATCGCGCCCTATGACACGCCGTCGGGCACGGTCACGGTGGAAGGCATCGCGCGCGCGGACGCCTCGCGCGCGTACGAGCTGGGTGCCGGCGGCTCTGCAGCGCATCAGAAGATACGGCAGAATCTCGGCGTCGCTTCCTACGCGGCGGAAACCGGTTTGCCCCTGCAACCCTTCGTGATCCAGCAGACCGCCTTCGTGCCGGCCTTCAAGGACGGCCTCGTGCGCGACTGGCCGGCGCCCGCCACCGACGTCGAACGCAACTACGGCTACATGCTCCAGTGGTGGGGCATGGCGGCCGCGGCGCTCGGATTCGGGCTGTATGCGGCGCGCCGGGCTGCGGCAAAAGAGCGCATGCACGGTCCGATGCCGGGCACGAAGGACGCCTGATCATCCGATGGGGCCGTATCGTCCGCTGGCTCAGTTCAGCGCAGGACAAACCGGAAGCGACAACAACGAGGTTCAAGCAGTGTCGACGCACACACCCGATACATCGCAGGTCTCGCGCCACGCGGCGCGCGGCGGCAACGCCCAGCAGAAAGGTTCGTGGCAACGCGGCCGCTGGATGCTGCTGCTCATCGCCATCATTTGCGGCGCGCCGATCGTGCTGTCGTATTTCACGTATTACGTGATCAAGCCGAAGGGCGGCAGCACGAGCTACGGCACGCTGATCGAACCGCAGCGCACGATCCCGTCCGCGCTGATGGTGACCGGCGACGACGGCCGCGAAGTGCCGCTCGCCTCACTGCGCGGCCGCTGGCTGATGCTGACGGTGGACGGCGGCGCATGTAACGAAGCCTGCGCGCAGAAGCTCTATTTCATGCGCCAGGTGCGCGCGACCCAGGGCGCGGAGCGCGAGCGCATCGTCACGGTGTTTCTGCGCACCGACGACGCGAACGTGCCCGACAAGGTGAAGCAGGCTTACGCGGATACGCGCATGCTGCGCGCCGATCCGGTTTCCGTGGCCGCGTGGCTGCCCGCCACCGACACGACGAAGGACACCGACCACATTTATCTGGTCGATCCCAACGGCAATCTGATGATGCGATTCCCGGCCCAGCCGGATCCGTCGAAGATCAAACAAGACGTCACAAAGCTCCTCAAGTGGTCCCGCATCGGTTAAGGTGCGCAGCGCGAGTCTGACAGAGAAGAGTAAGAGAAAGAGATGTTTATCCTGGAGCTGGGCCTGATCGGCCTGTGCATCGCGTTGCTGCCGCTCTCGTGGGTCTGGGTGAAGGCCGACGACAACAAGTTTCGCAAGCTCGTGTGGCTCACGACGTTCATGACGCTCGACCTCGTCATGTTCGGCGGTTTCACGCGTCTCACCGATTCGGGCCTCGGCTGCCCCGACTGGCCGGGCTGCTACGGCACCTCGTCGCCGTTCATCGCGCACGCGCAGATCGCGGCCGCGCATCTGGCCATGCCCACCGGTCCCGTCAGCATGTCGAAAGCGTGGATCGAAATGATTCACCGCTACTTCGCGATGGCGATCGGCGTGCTGATCATCGCGCAGACGGCGATCGCCTGGCGCGCGCGCATCAAGCGCATGCCGCTGCACGTCTCGCCGTGGTGGCCGACGGCGCTGCTCGGCCTGATCGTCGTGCAAGGTGTGTTCGGCGCCTGGACCGTGACGATGAAGCTGCAACCGATCATCGTCACCACGCATTTGATGCTGGGTCTCACGCTGCTCGGCGCGCTCGCGTGGCTCGCCGCGCGTATGACGCCGCTGCCCGCCTACGAGCCCGACGCCGCACGCTGTCGCGCGGCCGCGCTGATCGGGCTCGTGCTGCTGATCGCGCAGATCGCGCTGGGCGGCTGGGTGAGCACGAACTACGCGGTGCTCGCCTGCACCGACTTCCCGACCTGCAACGGCGCATGGATTCCGCCGATGGATTTCCATCACGGCTTCCATCTCTGGCGCGCGCTCGGCATGGACGGCAACGGCGACGTCATCACACAGGACGCGCTGGTCGCGATCCACTGGACGCATCGCACGTTTGCCTTCGTGGTGATCGCGTATCTGGTAGGGTTCGCCTTGAAAATGCGGCGCTATGCCTCCTTGCGCCGTCCCGCGAACTGGGTTCTGATCGTGATCGCCCTCCAGTTCCTGACAGGACTTTCGAACATCGTCCTGCAATGGCCATTGCCCATCGCGGTGGCTCACAACGGTGGCGCGGCGATCCTGCTGCTTTTGCTCGTCGTGCTAAACTTTCGAATTGCTTGTAGCCGCCCCGGCCGCGCCGTTCTCCCTGCGCGCGACACCGCTGCGGTGTGATCCCGCCCTATGGAAAGTACAACCCTCCCCCAGTCGCCCGGCAGCCGCGTTTCGCAATATCTCGCGCTGACCAAACCGCGCGTCACCCAACTGGCCGTGTTTTGCGCGGTCATCGGCATGTTCCTCGCCGTGC
This sequence comes from Paraburkholderia sp. Ac-20347, assembly GCF_017104805.1. Taxonomy (NCBI): domain Bacteria; kingdom Pseudomonadati; phylum Pseudomonadota; class Betaproteobacteria; order Burkholderiales; family Burkholderiaceae; genus Paraburkholderia; species Paraburkholderia sp. Ac-20347. The sequence goes on from NZ_JAAGPN010000095.1 coordinate 7,606, forward strand.
CGGGCATGGTGCCCTGGAAGCAGCTGATCGGCGGCACCGTCGGCATCTGGCTGACGGCCGGCGCAGCCTTCGCAATTAACTGTCTCGTCGAACAAAAGGTCGACGCCCGCATGCGTCGCACGTCGTGGCGTCCTTCGGCGCGCGGCGAGATCACGAGCCGGCAGATCCTGCTGTTCTCGGCGGTGATCGGCGGCGTGGGCATGTGGGTGCTCTACACGTTCACGAATCCGCTCACGATGTGGCTCACGGTCGCGACCTTCATCGGTTACGCGATCATCTACACGCTGCTGCTCAAGCCGGCCACGCCGCAGAACATCGTGATCGGCGGCGCCTCGGGCGCCATGCCGCCCGCACTGGGCTGGGCCGCCGTCACCGGTCACGTGCCGGGCGACGCGTGGATTCTCGTGCTGATCATCTTCGTCTGGACGCCGCCGCATTTCTGGGCGCTCGCGCTGTATCGCCGCAAGGACTACGAAGCCGCGGGCCTGCCGATGCTGCCGAACACGCACGGCGAGAAGTACACGCGTCTGCACATCCTGCTGTACTCGCTGATCCTCTTCGCCGTGGCGTTGATGCCCTATATCTCGGGCATGAGCGGTCTGCTGTATCTGGTGTCGAGCGTGCTGCTCGGCGCGATCTTCCTCGCCTACGCCTGGAGGATCTATGTCGAGTATTCGGACGACCTCGCGCGCGCGATGTTCCGTTACTCGATCATCTATCTCTCGCTGCTGTTCGTCGCGCTGCTCGTCGATCATTACGTGCACGCACTCATCGGGGCGTAACGCGATGGTCCGCACTTCGTTTGCGCGCCTCGCGCGCGCCACGGTCGTCGCGCTCGCGGCGACCGCTCTCGTGGGCGGCACGCTCGCGCTCGAAGGATGCGGCCAGCAGCCGCCGTCGTTCTCGAATCTCGACATCACGGGCAACACGCAGTTCGGCAAGGACTTCTCGCTGCCCGATTCGCACGGCAAGACGCGCACGCTCGCGGACTTCCAGGGCAAGGTGGTCGTGCTGTTCTTCGGCTACACGCATTGTCCGGACGTGTGCCCGACCACGATGGCCGAGCTTTCGCAGGCGCTCCAGCAACTCGGTCCCGACGCCGCGAAGCGCGTGCAGGTGATTTTCGTGAGCGTCGATCCGCAACGCGACACGCCCGAGATTCTGAGCCAGTACGTCAGCGCGTTCGATCCGACCTTCATCGCGCTGCGTCCGGCCAACGACGAGCAGCTCAAGCAGATCACGAAGGACTTCCGCGTCTACTACGCGAAGGTGCCGGGCACCACACCCGACAACTACACGATGGACCACACGGCGGCCAGCTACGTGTTCGACACCACGGGCAAGCTGCGCCTCTTCGCGCGCGACGGCCAGGGCGTCACGCCGTGGTTGCACGACCTGAAGATCCTGCTCGATATCAACAGCTGACCCTGCGCCCGGGCACGCCTCGCCGCGTGCACTGGCGCCCGCCGGCATACCCGTATGCGATTTCTTTATTTCGCGGGGCGGCCATCATATGGGATCATTTATGACTGCGCAGACGCGCGGCGCATGACGCTGCCGCGATCGGCGCCGTGACAGCCGCGACCACGCGGCGAAACACGCGACAAATCACGCGTCACATACGCACCAAGTACGGAACAAGCGGGAATCTCTCTCCATGCAGCGCAGAAATCTGATTAAAGCTCTCCTCGCCGGCGTTGCCGCCACCACCCTCGCAGCCAGCTTCGGCGCACGCGCGGACGACCAGGTCATCAAGGTCGGCACCGTGTCGGGTCCGGACGCGCAAGTCTGGGCCGTGGTCCAGAAGGTCGCGAAGCGCGAAGGCCTGAACGTCAAGGTCATCGAGTTCAACGACTACGTGCAGCCGAACGCGGCGCTCGATTCGGGCGACCTCGACGCCAACAGCTTCCAGACCGGCCCGTACCTCGACAGCCAGATCAAGCAACGCGGCTACAAGATCGTCAACGCGGGTCTCACGTACATCTCGCCGATCGGCGTGTACTCGAAGAAGCTGAAGTCGCTCAACGACCTGCCGCAAGGCGCGAAGGTCGCGGTGCCGAACGATCCGTCGAACGAAAACCGCGCGCTGCTGCTGCTGCAGAGCAAGGGCCTGATCAAGCTGCGCGCCGGCGCGGGCACGAACGGCAACAACGCCACGCCGCTCGACGTCGCGTCGAATCCGAAGAAGGTGAAGCTGGTCGAACTGGACGCCGCGCAACTGCCGCGCGCGCTCGGCGATGTCGACGCTGCCGTGATCAACACGAACTACGCGCTCGCCGCCGGCCTGCAGCCGACCAAGGACGCGATCGCGATCGAAGACATCCACAGCCCGTACGCCAACCTGATCGCCGTGCGCGCGCAGGACAAGGACAAGCCGTGGGTGAAGAAGCTGGTCGCCGCTTACCAGTCGGAAGACGTACGCCAGTTCATCAAGAACGAATTCAAGGGCTCGATGGTCCCGTCGTTCTAAGCGCTGACAGATAAGCGCCACTTGGGCGCTTCATCGCCGCAGACGAAAAAGCCGCTTCGAAAGAAGCGGCTTTTTTCTTTGGCGCGACGCCAGACGGGCGTCGCCGTGAATGCGCGACGGCGCCTAGCTCAAAAGCTGCTGCACCACGCGCATGGCCTCGACGAGCCGCGCCTGCTCGTCCTTCGTCAGCCGCGCCAGCACGTTCTCGATATTGCCGACAGCAGCGGTGGCGAGCGCCGCATAGGCCGCCCGGCCGCCTTCCGTCAGACGCAGCAGCGTCTGGCGCGCGTCGGCCTTCGAGGGCTCGCGCGCGATCAGCGCGCGTTGCTCGAAACCCGTCAGGATGCGGCTCAGATACCCGGAATCGAGCGAGAGATTGCGCGCGAGCGCGGCGGCGGTTTCGGCGCTATTGCTGGCCAGTTCGCGCAGGATGCGCATTTCCGTCAGCGAGTAGGGCGTGGGCGGGAGGCCGCCGACCTGTGTGCCCAGAAACTTTCGATAGAAGCGATTGAACTGCAGGACGGCTTCTGCATGCCGTCTCGTGTCGGATTCGTTTGACAACCTTCTTACCCCGTCGTCATTCGTTGAGATTGGTCAAGTGCCACTATATGGGATGTCGGCGTCTGACGATATTGTTCTTTGCCTTTGCGCAGGGGTATTGGTCCTACAGCGGTATTACGGTGGTGCGGTCCGCAATGCCATTTAGCGGGTCTGTGGTCCGCTATTCTCAGCCCAGAATTGGGCTCTCCAGGGAAAACACCGAGGCCATTCCGGCACCGCTCCAGGCCTTATGTGTTCGTGCAAGTCTTTGTTTTTTCGCGATATTTTCTTGTGTAAGAGAAAGATCGCGCACGCGTTGACTGGTATTATTGTGGTTATATAATGGGCTCGCTTTCGAACCGGGCCGCCGAGCGTCAATGCCGAGTCGTCCGGGCGCCCCACGATCTGTCCACTGCTGGCCGGAGTTCCATGGAAACCCGTTGGTCTGCCCTGATGCCCGACGCGCGCAACGTCACGCCGCTCTATCTGCAGCTGGCGCGCAACCTTGCCACGGCCATTCACTGCGGCGTGTGGTCGGCCGGCGAGGCGTTGCCTTCGGAGCGCACGCTGTCGGACGCCATCGGCGTGTCGCGCATCACCGCGCGCAAGGCGATCGAACTGCTCGTCGAGCAGGGTTTGATCCGGCGCGCGCGCGGCGCGGGCAGTTTCATCACGCCGCGCGTCGAGGACCCGCTGTCGCGCCTCACCGGCTTCACGAAAAAGATGGAGCAGCGCGGTTTCACCGCCGATTCGGTGTGGCTCGAGCGCGAAGTGCGCCCGGCGCGGCGCGAGGAAATCGTCCAGCTCGGTTTGTCGCCGGGCGCGTCGGTCACGAGTCTGCGGCGGCTGCGCCGCGCGGACGGCACCGTGATGGCCGTCGAGCATTCCGCGCTGCCGGTGTCCATCGTGCCGAATCCGGCGCTGATCGACGGCTCGTTGTACGCGTACCTCGAATCGCGCGGCCAGCCCGTCGTGCGCGCGCTGCAGCACTTCAGCGCCGTGAATGCGACCGGTGAGATCGCCGCGCTGATGGGTGTGGAGCCGCGCGCGGCGCTGCTCGTGATCACGCGTGTGGGTTTTTCGCCCGACCAGCGCGCCATCGAGTTGACGGACACGTACTGCCGCGACGGCTATTACGACTTCGTCGCGGAGCTGCGGCAATGAAAAAAGTGGCAGGCGAAAAAGCGGACGAATTCAAGGTCGGACGGAACGCACAGCTGCGTCAGGACTCTCTCATGGACATCGACGTAACGACTTATCGCGCGCCGGCCAACGTCGCGCGCAACATCGGAAAAATCTCATGCTGAGCGGAAATATTCTCACCCCCGAAGGCTGGATCAACGGCACGCTGTCGTTCGAAAACGGCCGCATCACGTCGATTCAGGGCGAGGCCGCCGATCCGTCGAAGAACGACGCGCCGTACATCATTCCCGGCTTCATCGATCTGCACGTGCACGGCGGCGGCGGCGCCGACGTGATGGAAGCGGGCGACGCCATTGAAACCATCGCGCGCACCCACGCGCGCTTCGGCACGACGAGCCTGCTCGCCACCACCATGACCGCGCCGCGCGACGAGTTGATGAGCGTGGTCGCGGGCCTCGGCGACGTCGCGCGCCAGCGCACGCCGGGCGCCGCCCGCGTGCTGGGCGTGCACCTCGAAGGGCCGTACATCAATCCGGGCAAGCTCGGCGCGCAGCCCGACGCGGCCGTGTCGGCGGTGCTCGACGAAGTGCTCAAGTACCTCGCCATCGCGCCGATCCGCGTGGTGACCGTCGCGCCCGAAATCGCGGGTCATATCGAGATCATCGGTGAAATGGCGGCGCGCGGCGTGCGCGTGCAACTCGGCCATTCGCTCGCCACCTACGACGACGCCGTCGCCGCGCTCAAGCACGGCGCCTGCGGTTTCACGCATCTGTTCAACGCGATGTCGCCGCTGCACCACCGCAATCCGGGGCTGGTCGGCGCGGCGCTCGCGCACGCGGAATACGCGGAGATCATTCCGGACCTGCTGCACGTGCATCCGGGCGCGATCCGCGCGGCGCTGCGCGCCATTCCGCGCCTTTATGTGGTGACCGACAGCACCTCGGCCACCGGCATGCCCGACGGCGAATACCGCCTCGGCAGCCAGCACGTGACGAAGTGCCTCGGCGGCGTGCGTCTCGCCGACGGCACGCTCGCGGGCAGCACGCTCACCATGGATCAGGCGCTGCGCAATCTCGTCTCGCTCGGCCTGCCGATCGCGGACGTATCCGCGCGCCTGTCGCGCTACGCGGCCGACTACCTCGGCATCGAAGACCGTGGCCGCCTCGTGCGCGGCGCATGGGCCGATGTCAACGTGTTCGACCGCGAACTGGCGCTCACCGCGACCTATGTCGAAGGAGAATCGATTGTCGAATATGCTTAAAGAAGCGCTGGCCTCGGCCGGCGTCGTCGCGGCGCAGCTCGCGGACACCTCGCGCGTCGAGGCGCTCGCAGGCGTGCTGCAAGCCGAGCCGCGCCAGGTCGCGTTGACCGTCGCGCGCGGCAGCTCCGACCACGCGGCGAGCTATTTCGCCGCGCTTACCATGAGCCGCCTCGGCGTGCCGGTCGCCTCGATTCCCATGTCGATCGCCACGCTCCAGCAGGCGCCCTTACGTGTGCGCGGCCAGTTCGGCCTCGCTTTCTCCCAATCAGGCAGGAGTCCTGATCTCGTCGCCACGATGCGCGTGCTGCGCGAAGCGGGCGCGCTGACGGCGTCGATGGTCAACGTCGCCGATTCGCCGCTCGCCGAAGCCGCGGGCAACGAATTGCCGCTGCTCGCCGGTCCCGAGCTGAGCGTCGCGGCCACCAAGAGCTATATCGCGATGCTCGCGATGTCGGCGCAACTCGTCGCCTTCTGGCAGCGCGACGCGGCCTTCCTCGACGCCGTGCGCGCGTTGCCCGACGCGCTCGAACGCGCGGGCACGCTCGACTGGTCGAAGGCCGTCGACGAACTGCGCGACGTGAAGCAGATGCTGGTGATCGGGCGCGGTCCGGGGCTCGCGATCGCGCAGGAAGCGGCGCTCAAGCTCAAGGAAACGTCGAGCATCCAGGCCGAAGCGTTTTCGAGTGCGGAAGTGCGTCATGGTCCGATGGAGCTGATCGATCGCGACTATCCGCTGCTCGTGTTCGCGCCACGCGGACCGGAACAGGGAGGTCTCGTCGACTTTGCGCGCGACATGCAAAAGCGCGGGGCGCGCGTGCTGCTCGCCGCGCCCGCCGACGTGCCGGACGCCACGTTGCCGCTCGTCACGGCCGCCGATGCGTCGCTCGATCCGATCGCCGCGATCCTGTCGTTCTACGTGATGGCGGCGGGTCTCGCCGCCGCGCGCGGACGCAATCCGGACGAGCCGCGCTTCCTGAACAAAGTCACCGAAACCCACTAGATTGGAAAGCTGATGGAACGCATCCAGGAGTCCCGTCTGATGAACCCGGAACATGCCGCCGCGCGCGTCGAACTCGTCGCGCCGCTAACCGGACCGGTCGTGCCGCTCGCATCGGTGCCCGATCCGGTGTTTTCGGAAGGTCTGTTCGGCGACGGCATCGGCGTCGATCCGCTCGTCGGCCGCCTTGTCGCGCCGTGCGACGGCACCGTCATGCACCTCGCGCGCACCGGCCACGCCGTCACGCTGCAAAGCGCCGAAGGCGCGCAGATTCTCGTGCACATCGGCATCGACACGGTCGAGCTGAACGGCAAGGGCTTCACGCCCCAGGTCGAGCAGGGCGCGCAGGTGCGCCGTGGCGATCTGCTGATCGAATTCGATCTCGATATCGTGGCGTGTCACGCGCCGAGTCTGGTGTCGGTGATCGCGATCGCGAACTCCGATGCGTTCGAAGTCGTCGAGCGCGCGGGCGCGGGCCACGTGCGCGCGGGCGAGACGACACTGCTCGTGCTGCGCGCGCGCGACGGCGCGGCTGTCGCGGCGAGCGTCACCAATGTGGTGATGGACGAAGTGCGCCGCACCGTCACGCTCGCGCATGCGGGCGGTCTGCATGCGCGGCCCGCGGCGCGGGCGCGCGAAGCGGTGCGCGGTCTGGATGCGCGCGTCGAGGTGCGTTACGGCGAGCGCAAGGCGGCCATCGAAAGCGTGGTCGGCCTGCTCGGGCTGGGCGCGGGCGAGGGCTCGACCGTCGAACTCGTCGGCATGGGTCGCGAGGCGCAGAAGGCCGTCGACGCCGTGGCGGGCGAGTTGCTGCGCGAGGCACCGGGCGAAGCGTCCGAAACGCCTGCGCGCGAGCTTTCGCCTGCGCCGGTCGCGGTCGCTTCTGCTGTGACCAGCGCGCAAACCACGCAGCAAGGTGCACAACAAGGCGCACAACAAAGCACGCCGGGCACGCTGATGGGCGTGTGCGCCGCGCCGGGCGTGGCGGTCGGCAAGCTGGTCCGCTGGGACGACGCCGAACTCACGCCGCCCGAACTCGCGAGCGGCACGCCGGCGGCGGAAAGCCGTCTGCTCGACAAGGCCGTCGCGGCCATCGACGCCGAACTCGAAGCGTCCGTGCGCACGGCGTCGCAGCGCGGCGCGATCGGCGAAGCGGGCATCTTCCAGATGCATCGCGTGCTGCTCGAAGATCCGACGCTGATCGACGCCGCGCGCGATCTCATCAGCCTCGGCAAGAGCGCGGGCTTCGCGTGGCGCGAGGCGATCCGCGCGCAGATCGCCGTGCTCGGCAAGGTCGACGATCCGCTGCTCGCGGAACGCGCCGCCGATCTGCGCGACCTCGAAAAGCGCGTGCTGCGCTCGCTCGCCTATACGAGCGGGGCGACCGGTGCGAACGGCGCGAACGGCGCGGCGCAACGCGAGTTGCCCGACGAAGCCGTCCTCGCCGCCGACGAATTCACGCCCTCCGATCTGGCCACGCTCGACCGCACGCGCGTGACGGCGCTCGTGATGGCGCGCGGCGGCGCGACCTCGCACGCCGCGATCATCGCGCGTCAGGCCGGCATTCCGGCGCTGGTCGCGCTGGGCGACGCGCTGCATCAGATCGAAGAAGGCGCGCAGGTGATCGTGGACGCGAGCGCGGGCCGTTTCGCCTTCGCGCCCAGCGCCGCCGACATCGAACGCGCGCGCACCGAGAAGCAGCGCCTCGCGGGCGTGCGCGAAGCGAACCGTCGCACCTCGCACGAAGCCGCCGCCACGCGCGACGGCCACGCGGTGGAAGTCGCGGCCAATATCGCGACGCTCGACGACGCGCGCACGGCCGTCGACAACGGCGCCGACGCCGTGGGCCTGCTGCGCACCGAACTCATGTTCATCCATCGTCAGGCTGCGCCGACGGTCGAGGAGCATCGCCAGAGCTATCAGGCCATCGCGGAAGCGCTCGCGGGCCGCACGGCGATCATCCGCACGCTCGACGTGGGCGCCGACAAGGAAGTCGATTATCTGACGCTGCCGCCCGAGCCGAATCCGGCGCTCGGTCTGCGCGGCATCCGGCTCGCGCAGGTGCGCCCCGATCTGCTCGACGACCAGTTGCGCGGCCTTGTGGCCGTGAAGCCCGAAGGCGCGCTGCGCATTCTGCTGCCGATGGTCACCGACGTGGGCGAACTCGTGCGTCTGCGCGAACGCATCGACGCCTTCGCGCGCGAAGCGGGCCGCAGCACGCGCGTCGAAGTGGGCGTGATGATCGAGGTGCCGTCGGCGGCGTTGCTGGCCGACCAGCTTGCGCGTCACGCCGATTTCCTCTCGATCGGCACCAACGATCTCACGCAGTACACGCTCGCGATGGACCGGTGCCAGCCCGATCTCGCCGCGCAGGCCGACGGCCTGCATCCGGCCGTGCTGCGCCTCGTGGCGATCGCGGTGGAAGGTGCGCGCAAGCACGGCAAGTGGGTCGGTGTGTGCGGCGCGCTGGCGGGCGATCCGCTCGCGGTGCCGCTGCTCGTCGGTCTCGGCGTGACCGAGTTGTCGGTCGATCCGGTCTCGGTGCCGTCGATCAAGGCGCGCGTGCGCAAGCTCGACTTCGCGCTGTGCCGCGATCGCGCGCAGGACGTGCTGATGCTCGAATCGGCGCAGGACGTGCGCGCCGCGAGCCGCGCGAACTGGCCGCTCGACTGAGCGCCGCGCATTGCTTCGGAATCCGGTAATCAGGGTTCCCAGGGTTTTCAAAGAAAGGTTTTCAAACTCACCACACCCCGGCGCGCGCAGCGATCGCGCGCCGGCTTTTCTCACCTCAATACGTCTCGCCGCAATACCTCAAGAGACAGGGACTGGAGGCAGTTCGATGGATGGCAATCCGTTTCTCAAGATCCAGAGCCTCGGCCGCGCGCTGATGCTCCCGATCGCAGTGCTGCCCGTGGCGGGCATTCTGCTGCGCTTCGGCCAGAGCGACATGCTCAATATCAAGATCATCGCCGACGCGGGCGGCGCGATCTTCGACAACCTGCCGCTGCTATTCGCGATCGGCATCGCAGTGGGCTTCGCGAAGGACAACAACGGCGTGGCGGCGCTCGCCGGCGCGCTCGGCTATCTGGTCGAGACCGCCGTGATGAAGGACATCAACGACAAGCTCAACATGGGCGTGCTGTCGGGCGTGGTGGCCGGTGTCGTCGCGGGCATGCTGTACAACCGCTTCAAGGACATCAAGCTGCCCGAGTTCCTTGCGTTCTTCGGCGGCAAGCGTTTCGTGCCGATCATCACCGGGCTCGTGTGTCTCGCGCTCGGGGTGATATTCGGCTATGCGTGGGGACCGGTGCAGAGCGTGATCGACACGGCGGGCCACTGGCTCACCACTGCAGGCGCGATCGGCACCTTCGTGTACGGTCTGCTCAACCGTCTGCTGCTGGTCACGGGGCTGCACCACATCCTCAACTCGCTCGTGTGGTTCGTGTTCGGCACGTTCACGCCGGCGGGCGGCGCGCCGGTGACGGGCGACCTGCATCGCTTCTTCGCGGGCGATCCGACGGCGGGCGGCTTCATGGCCGGCTTCTTCCCGGTGATGATGTTCGGCCTGCCGGCCGCGTGTCTCGCCATGCTGCACGAAGTGCCGAAGGAAAAGCGCGCGATGGTCGCGGGCCTGCTGCTCTCGATGGGCCTCACCTCATTCCTCACGGGCGTGACCGAGCCGATCGAGTTCACCTTCATGTTCCTCGCGCCGGTGCTCTACGCGATCCACGCGGTGCTCACGGGCCTGTCGCTCGCGATCTGTTCGCTGCTGGGCATCAAGCTCGGCTTCACGTTCTCGGCGGGCGCGATCGACTACGTGCTGAACTACGGCCTCTCGACGCACGGCTGGGAAGCGATCCCGCTCGGCGTGGCGTACGCGGTCGTGTACTACGTGCTGTTCCGCTTCTTCATCCGCCGCTTCAATCTGCCGACGCCGGGTCGTGAAGCCTCGGCGGGCGATACCGAGATCGCCGAGTCGATGTCGGGCGTCGCGGTGCCGGGCATGGCAGCGGCTTCGCGCGCGGCGCGGTATATCGATGCGCTCGGCGGCGCGGCCAACCTCAAGGTGGTCGATGCGTGCACGACGCGTCTGCGTCTGAATGTGGCCGATCCGGCGCGCGTGTCGGAGCCCGCATTGAAGGCGATCGGTGCGCGCGGCGTGCTCAAGCGCGGCGGCGAAAGCGTGCAGGTCATCATCGGGCCGGAAGCGGACATCATCGCCGACGAGATTCGCGGTGAGCTTGCGCGCGGCGGTGTTTCATCGAATACGGCGAATACCGCGAATGTGGCGAAGGCGGTGAGCACCGCCGCCGTGGCTCCGGCTGTTGCGCAAAACGCACCGGCCGCTGCGGGCGCGCACAACGCCGGTCCGCTCGATCCGAATCCGTCGCGCTGGCTGGCCGTGCTCGGCGGCGCGGCGAACATCGTCTCGCTCGATGCGGTCGCGGCCACGCGTCTGCGCGTGATCGTGCGCGATCCGGCCGCGGTCGATCGCGCGAAGCTCGATGCGCTCGACGTGGCGTGGGTGTCGGCGGATACGCTGCACATCGTCGTGGGCGATGCTGCGCCGCGTTACGCGCAGGAACTGGCGCTTCAACCGGCATGATCGGCTGAACCGCGACAGCGGTGAAATGAAAAACCGGCAGGTTGCCAGCCTGCCGGTTTTTTTATGGGCGCGTCGCGGCGCCGTACGTTAATGCGCGTCGTCGCCGTGAGTTTGCATGTTGTGCTGCTCGTCGAGCCACATCACGTTGATGATGCCGAAGGCGAGCGCCACGCCGATGCCCAGAATCCAGGTGAAGTACCACATGATGTTCGCTCCTGCGTGTGTTGCCGACGTTGCCGATGTTGCGTTCAGTACATCGTGTTGCGCTTGTCGTCGAGTGCGTCGACGGTCACCTTGCCGCGCATGATGCGATACGCCCAGGTGGTGTACGCGAGCACGATCGGCAGGAAGATGATGACGGCCACGAGCATGATCTCGAGCGTCATCTTGCTGGACGTCGCGTCCCAGACCGTGAGGCTCGAACGCGGATCGAGCGACGACGGCATGATGAACGGGAACATCGAAAAGCCCGCAGTGAGAATCACCCCGACGATCAGCAGCGACGTGCCGATGAACGCCGTCTTTTCGAGCCGCGATCCAGCCAGCACGAACGCGATCACGCCGCCCAGAATGCCGACGATCGGCGCGGCCGCCATCCACGGATACGTCACGTAGTTTGCGATCCACAGGCCCGCGCCCGGCTCGACGCTCTTGAGCAGCGGATTGGCGACCGAGTCGTAGGGCGCGGCATCGGTGATCGCATAGCCGCCGATCAGCGTCGCCACCAGGGCGCCCGCCACCACGAACAGCACGACCGCGAGTCCCGCCATCAGGCGCAGCGCCTTCGACGCGCGCTGGGCCACTACGCCGTCGCTCTTCAGTTTCACGAACGCGGCGCCGTGCGCGCTGAGCATGGTCAGGCTCACGAGTCCGCAGATCAGCGCGAACGGATTGAGCAGCGCCCAGAAGCTGCCGTAGTACGTGACGCGCAGATCGGTGTCGTACTGGAACGGCACGCCTTGCAGCAGGTTGCCGAACGCCACGCCGAACACCAGCGCGGGCACGAAGCCGCCGATAAAGAGCGCCCAGTCCCACGCGCCGCGCCATCTGGGGTTGTCGCGCTTGCCGCGATAGTCGAAGCCCACGGGTCGGAAGAACAGCGCGAAGAGCACCAGCAGCATCGCGAAGTAGAAGCCCGAGAACGACGCCGCGTAGACGAGCGGCCAGGCGGCGAACATCGCGCCGCCCGCGGTGATCAGCCAGACCTGGTTGCCTTCCCACGTCGCGCCGACCGTGTTGATGACGATACGGCGTTCCGCGTCGGTTTTGCCGAGGAAGGGCAGCAGGATGGCTGCGCCCATGTCGAAGCCGTCGGTGAGCGAGAAGCCGATCAGCAGCACGCCGATCAGCACCCACCAGATCACTTTGAGGGTTGCGTAGTCCATGGTGTGTTTCCTGATGTAGGTCCGGGTCCGGGGCCGTTAAGCCTTCAGGCGACGCGGTTTCCGCTCGCCACGGCCGCCGCGCCCTGCTCGTGGAAATAGCGTCCCGTCTGCAGCGAGGACGGCCCGAGGCGCGCGTACTTGAACATCAGCGTGATCTCGATGATGAAGAGCGCCGTGTAGAACACCACGAAGCCCGCGAGGCTCAGCCACACGTCGCCGGGCGCAAGGCTCGACGCGGAGAGATGCGTCGGCAGCACTTCGGCGATGGTCCACGGCTGGCGGCCGAGTTCGGCGACGACCCAGCCGAATTCGGCGGCGAGCCATGGCAGCGGAATCGCCCAGACGGCCCAGCGCAGGAACCAGCGGCGATTCTCCTGGAGCAGCGAGCGTTGCGCGCAAAACCAGAACGCGAGCACGAAGGTCAGCAGGAACAGCATGCCCAGCCCGACCATCACGCGGAACGACCAGAACACCGGCGCGACGGGCGGAATCGAGTGCTTCGCGGCGGCCTTGATCTGCGCGGGCGAGGCGTCGACCACATTGGGCGCGAACTGCTTCACGAGCAGGCCGTAGCCGAGATCGGCCTTGTGCGCTTCGAACACGTCGCGCGTGGCGGTGTCGGCGTTGCCTTCCTTGAGCTTTTGCAGCGCGGCATAGGCGAGCATGCCGTTCTGGATGCGCACTTCGGCGCGGCCCATCAGATCCTTCAGACCGATCACGGGCTCGTCGATCGAACGCGTGGCGATGATGCCCATCAGGTACGGAATCTGGATCGCGTAATCGGTGCGCTCTTCCTTCTGATTAGGAATGCCGAAGAGCGTGAACGGTGCGGGCGCCGGCGCGGTGTCCCATTCGGCTTCGATGGCGGCGAGCTTCACCTGCTGGACTTCGCCGGTGCGATAGCCCGATTCGTCGCCGAGCACGATCACGCAGAGCGTCGAGGCGAGGCCGAAACCGGCGGCGATCGCGAACGAGCGCAGCGCGAAGTCGACGTCGCGGCGGCGCAGCAGATACCACGACGAAATGCCGAGCACGAACATCGACGCCGTCACATAGCCCGCCGAAACGGTGTGCACGAACTTCACCTGCGCGACCGGATTGAAGATCACCTGGAACAGGCTCGACAGCTCCATGCGCATGGTTTCGTAGTTGAATTCCGCACCGACCGGATTCTGCATCCAGCCGTTGGCGACCAGAATCCACAGCGCCGAGAGATTCGAGCCGAGCGCGACGAGGAAGGTGGTGAGCAGGTGGCCGCCCTTCGACATGCGGTTCCAGCCGAAGAAGAACAGGCCGACGAAGGTGGACTCGAGGAAGAAGGCCGCGAGCCCTTCGACGGCGAGCGGCACGCCGAAGATGTCGCCCACGTAGTGCGAGTAGTACGACCAGTTGGTGCCGAACTGGAATTCCATCGTGAGACCGGTGGTGACGCCCATCACGAAATTGATCGCGAAAAGCTTGCCCCAGAACTGCGTCATGTCCTTGTAGATCGTCTTGCCGGTCATCACGTAGACGGATTCCATGATGACGAGCAACCACGAGAGCCCGAGCGTGAGCGGCACGAACAGAAAGTGATAGAGCGCGGTGACCGCGAACTGCAGCCGCGAGAGATCGACGGTTTCGCTAATGGGCATGGTGATCCCCTTGTTGCGGGTTCGTCCCGGCCGGGACCGGCACGGAGAGAATGGCCCGGGCAACTTCTGCGGGCGGCATGTTCATGTTCTCGGCCTGCGGATGATTGAAGAAGGCGTACTTCAGCGCCATCAGCAGCACGAGCTTGAAGGCGAGAACGAGAACGATGTCGCGGGCGAAGGTCGGGCCGCGCGCCCACTGGAGAATGCGTGCGCGCAGAAGCGGTCGCGTACGCGCTGCCTGGCCGGAAGTGAAGTTCATGACGATGACTGTTGCCCCTAAAACTTGTGTCCCCGGCCAGGCCTGCACGCGGCCCGGATTGGCGTACATCTTGTGTACAAGGATTCTAGGAGTGGGGTCATCAGGACACCGTGACAAGAAGCCACGAGCGCCTGCCTCACCCATCAGTAATGCGATCCGTTTTGCTTGGAATCAATGTTTGGGGTCGCATTCTGATGTTTGCAGCCGTGCATCAGACAAAGACTGCATGGCATGCGAATTCATCTTACGGGGGAACGCTCAGAGGCGGTTTGAACGTGTACCTAATTCTGGCGGCGGAAAAGAAAAAGCCCCGCACCTGTTAGGGGCGGGGCTGTCGGCGTCACGCCCGCGGGGCGGGCGGCGCTTGATTGAATCGCGCGTCAGGCGTAGGCGGCGAGCGCCGTGCGCATCTTCTTCATCGCGCTGGATTCGATCTGGCGAATCCGCTCGGCCGAGACGCCGAACTCGTCGGCCAGTTCGTGCAGCGTCGAACCGCCCGAACCGTCGTCGGCCACGTTCAGCCAGCGCGCTTCGATGATGCGACGGCTGCGCGGGTCGAGCGCTTCCAGTGCGCTGGCGATGCCGTCCGACTGCAGACGGTCGCGGTCGCGCGCGGCCATCACGGCAGTCGGCTCGCTGTGCGAGTCGGCGAGCCAGGCGATCGGCGCGAACGATTCCTCGCCGTCGTCGTTCTGGCTTTCCAGCGCGATGTCGGCACCCGACAAACGCGTTTCCATCTCTACGACTTCCTCGCGCTTCACATTCAGTTCCTGCGCCAGGCCGTCGATTTCCTCCGGCGTGAACGACTGCAGGCCCTGCTTGTGGCTGCGCAGGTTGAAGAACAGCTTGCGCTGCGCCTTGGTAGTGGCGACCTTCACCATGCGCCAGTTGCGCAGAATGTATTCGTGGATCTCGGCCTTGATCCAGTGCATGGCGTACGACACGAGACGTACGTTCTGTTCGGGGTCAAAGCGCTTCACGGCCTTCATCAGACCGATGTTGCCTTCCTGGATCAGGTCGGCGTGCGGCAGACCATAGCCGAGGTAATTACGGGCGATCGAGACCACGAGGCGCAGGTGCGACAGCACCATGCGGCGCGCGGACTCCAGATTGTTTTGCTCGCGAAATTCAGTCGCGAATTGACGCTCCTCTTGCGGCGTCAACATCGGGATCCGGTTTACGGCCTGGATGTAGGCGTCGATGTTGCCCAGTTGGCCGGGCAGCAGGGAAGCGTTCGCGAGCGCCAGGGCACCCGAACCCGCGGCCTTGGCCGGCTTGGTGTTCAGCGTACCCGGAAGGGTCATTGCCATTGCGTTGCTCACGTAGCGAACTCCTCAGGAATCTTGCAAAAGTCGGACTGCGACTCCACGTTGGATGTTAGCACTCTGAATCAGCGAGTGCTAATACTTGGAGTCGGTAGGGGCTTCATGGTTCCGTATTCCCTATCGAAATAGTTGTTTCGATAGGTTTCAGCAAAGTCACGGGAAGCAGACGGGACGGGCTTTCCAGCCCGATGCGGCGCGCGCACACCCGCGAACCGAGGAATAACTCTAGATCGATGACACCGCGCGCAGCCGGCGCGGCAGAGAAATTGGGGCTGGATAATTGCAGAATAAGCGGTGCTGACGGACTAAAAATCGGGCCCCACAGGCGCCGTTCCGCGCTGACGGTCGCGCCCGAATTCTGCTCACGGAACATATCTAATAGACATCAGAATACGCCGAAAGTGTTGCGATGCGACATTGCGGCGCAGGTCTTGCCGGCCTGGAGCGTGCGGCGCGTCACACAACGCCGTCTGCCGATGACAGAAGCAATCGCACAGCGCGACGGGCCTTTCTGACGTGCATATGGGGGCGATCCTTTTGATCGCAAGCGTCCAAACCTGGTATAAATTTCAGCGACACGCATGCGTACATCTTCTGTGCGAGCCGGCGCGAGTGGCGCGGGCTCGTGCGCAAGGGGCCCGGCTAATGGTGGCAAAAGTAATCGAAGCGATTCGCGGACTGGAGCGCGAGCGGTTTCGCGCGATGGTGGACGGTGACGGCTCGTCGCTGGATCAACTGCTGTCCGACAACGTCTTTTTCGTTCACACGAACGGCAAGCGCGAGACCAAGCAGCAGTTCATCGATGCGATCACGGCGGGGCGCCGGCGCTACCGTCAGATCGAGATCCAGTCGCAGGACGTGCTGCCGGTGGGCAACGAGACCTGCGTGGTGTCGGGGCGCGTGCTGATCGAGATGGAAGCGAACAACGGCGCGCTACTATTTCCTATTGCCTACACGGCGATCCAGACGCAGGAGGATGGCCACTGGCGTCTGCTCGCGTGGCAGGCGACGCGTTGCGCGATCGAGTGAGATCCGGTAAGTCCACTCGCCGATCCGCCTGCTAGGGCGTTTCGGGCGCACGCCGGCGGCCCGTTATGCCGCCGGCGCTCAACGGCGCCGCCTCCAGGTTTGCTGCTTTTCTGCTGCTAACTTTCCAACTATTGATCGCTTTGGGTCGCTTCGTGATCCGATCAGGCCGCGACGCGCCGGTCGATCGTCTGCCACGCCGCACGGTTGATGGCGCTGACGACCGCGGCGACCACGGCCTGCGCCGCGTCGTCGGCGACGCCTACGCCGTGGCGCAGCGCCTGTCCGCCCACCCGCGCACCGACGAACACCGCCGTGCCGCCTTGTGCGGTGCGCGCGGTTTCAAACGACGTGATCTCCACGCTTTCTTCCGCAACGTCGGCGAATGCGGCCGCGACGGCTTGCGCATGCGCTTCGTCGATCTGCGCCGACGCGGCAATCGCGACGTCGCGGCCTTCGAAGCGTGCGCGGCCCGCGCCGGCCATCGTTGCCGGACCCTTCGTGTCGAAATACTCGCGTTCGAACAGCGAGCAGATCGCCTCGCCGGTGATTTCCACGCCGGATGCGTCCGTGACCTGTTGCACGGCGTGGCTGAATTCGATCTGGACGCGGCGCGGCGGCGTGAAGCCCATGCCGCGTTCGAGCAGATACGTCGCGCCGCCCTTGCCCGACTGGCTGTTCACGCGGATCACCGCGTCGTAGCTGCGGCCGAGATCGGCGGGATCGATCGGCAAATACGGCACTTCCCAGATCGCGTCGGGCTGCTGAAGCGCGAAACCCTTGCGGATCGCGTCTTGATGCGAGCCCGAAAACGCCGTGAACACGAGGTCGCCCGCGTACGGATGGCGCGGATGCACGGGCAATTGATTGCAGCGCTCGACCACGCGGCGCACGGCGTCGATGTCCGAAAAATCGAGGCCCGGATCGATGCCCTGCGTGTAGAGATTCATCGCGAGCGTGACGAGATCGACGTTGCCGGTGCGTTCGCCGTTGCCGAAGAGACAGCCTTCGACGCGGTCCGCGCCCGCGAGCACGGCCATTTCGGCGGCGGCCACGGCGGTGCCGCGGTCATTATGCGGATGCACGGAGAGCACGATGCTGTCGCGATACGCGAGGTTGCGGTCCATCCACTCGATCTGGTCGGCGTAGACGTTGGGCATCGCGGCTTCGACGGTCGCCGGGAGATTCACGATCATCTTGTGATCGCGCGTCGGGCGCCACGTCTGGGCAACGGCGTCGCAGACTTCACGGGCGAACGTGAGTTCGGCCATGCTGAAGGTCTCCGGCGAGTACTGGTAGGTCCAGTGCGTCTGCGGGCGGGCGTCGGCGTGCTCGCGGATCATGCGCGTGCCGTTCACGGCGAGCGCCTTCACTTCTTCCTTCGACTGGCCGAACACGATCTTGCGGAAAGACGGGCAGATCGCGTTGTAAAGATGCACGATCGCGCGCGATGCGCCATCGAGCGCCTCGAACGTGCGGGCAATCAGATCTTCACGCGATTGCACGAGCACTTCGATCGTTACGTCGTCGG
Source organism: Paraburkholderia sp. Ac-20347 (assembly GCF_017104805.1). NCBI lineage: Bacteria > Pseudomonadati > Pseudomonadota > Betaproteobacteria > Burkholderiales > Burkholderiaceae > Paraburkholderia > Paraburkholderia sp. Ac-20347. The sequence goes on from NZ_JAAGPN010000095.1 coordinate 25,783, forward strand.
GAATGCGCTTTTCGTCGATGAGCTTGCGCACGAAATCGAAGTCGGTCTGCGAAGCGGACGGAAAGCCGACTTCGATTTCCTTGAAGCCGATCTGCACGAGCATCTCGAAGAATTCGGTCTTCTGCTCGATGCTCATCGGCTCGATGAGCGACTGGTTGCCGTCGCGCAGGTCGGTGCTCATCCAGATCGGCGCGCGTTCGATCGTGCGCGTCGGCCACTTGCGGCCGTTCAAACGGATGGCGGGGAAAGGGCGATATTTTTCGGCGGGATTACGCAACATGATGGGCCTCGTTCTTCATGGTGTCGTATGCGATGGCGGTCGGCAGCGGGCGGCTGGCGGGCTGGCGACGAGGCACGATGCGAGAGACTTCCGGCATCCGGGCGGCAACCTCGGACGCGAAGAAGACAGCCACGCTGACGGCGGTAACCGGCGCGGCGAAAGCGAACGTGAACGATGCCCATGCAACGTGCATTTTGACCTCGCGACTCGTCCAGTCGGTAGACGGACGAATGCAGACGACAAGTTGTAGAGATACTGCGAGTTTGGGGGTACTGCGAGAACTGCTGGGAGGACTGCCGACCGGCTCTGGGGAGCGGTCGCGCAGCGCTACGCCTGGCTTACGCTAGACGTAGCGATAGGGCCGCTAGGCGGCCGAGGGTAATTCGGAGGGAGTTCGGGTAGGAACGCATTCGACCAATTTAAGTCAGGACGAACGCGCCTGTCAACAGGGAATGTGGCGACGCGGCAAGAAAAATTGCACGCAGATAGGCGAGGAAGCGCTCAATTACCGAAATGCGACCGAAATGCGGACGATCCGCGAGCGACGCGCGGACGTCCGGAAACGCCCGTGCCGCCGCGCTTTCGGCCAGATTCTTCAGCGCTTCGCGATGCGCTTGATCGTCTCCACCTGGCGTGCGATGGCGTCGGGTACGGGCACATCGCCGCGCAGCACGTCGGCGATCCACGCTGCGGTCGTGGGCGCGTCGCGGCCTTCGGGCAGATCCACTTCGGGCGCGTCCGGCGACGAGCGTTCCGGTTCGATCAGCGTTTCGCAGACGCCGTCGTGCAGCCAGTCCACCTGCACCTGGCGGCGCGTGTCGGCGACCGCTTCGCCTTCGGTGCCGCGCGCGAGCAGCGCGCCGCCCACGGCCGCTTCGGGATACGCGGCGAACAGCGCGCTCAGACTCTCGCGATACGGCGGATGCGTGTAATTCACGAGCCGCAGGCCCGGTTGCGCGAACGGTTGCAACAGCTTGACGAGCGTGTGCGTGGAGTTGCGCACGCCCATCCGGCGACGCAGCGAGAGCAGGCGCGCAAGCTGCGGTGCGAGCGTTTCGATCGACGCAAATGCAACACGTTTGTCGGCGAGTTGTGCTTCGATGTCGGCGTGATCGCGTGCGTTGGGGAGATTTAGCGCAGCAAAGATTTCGGCGCTGGTGACGCGGCCGGGATCGGCTTCCACGCCGTGCACGAGCACCGGCACGCCGTCGCGGGCGAGCAGCAGAGCGAGCAGCGGCACGAGATTCGGCTGCTTGCGCGCGCCGTTGTAGCTCGGAATCGAGACCGCGCGATAGTCGCCTTCGGGCACGGCGATCGGCGCGAAGGACGCGTGCGCCGCCGAGAGCATCGCCGCGAGTTCGTCGGCGGTTTCACCCTTGAGGCGATAGGCCAGCAAGACCGCACCCAGTTCGAGCTCGGGCACGCGGCCGTCGAGCATCGCGGCGTAGAGCGCGTGCGTGTCTTCGGACGACAGCGAGCGCGCGCCATGCGGGCCGCGGCCGATCTCCTTGATGAAGCGGGCGCAGGAAAAGGTCTCGGTGGAGTCGGGGGCGTTCATGGGGCGTGCGTGTTACGTCGATGTGCCGGTCTCGCGCCGCGCTGCGTGGGCGGCGCGTGCTGTTCGGCCAGTGTCTTGGGGATGCAGGAAGTATCGCACGACCTGTGCGGCGCGGTCCGACGCTGCGAAGGGAAAAGGGCCGTAGCGGTGTCGCAGCCGTGCCGCAGTACCGCGGCAACGAGCTGAGGCTCGCGCGATGCCGCAAGCTTCGAAAGCTTCGCAACGCCCTGAAATATCGTCCCGATCGCTTGCGGTGGCGGCTGACCGCGTCGCTCGCCGCTGCGCGTTACACTCGCGTTTTACGCTGGCAAGCCGCGAGCGGATTCAGGCGTCGCGCGGCGTAGACTGATCATCACGAAGAACGAAGACGGAGAAACAGATGAGTTACGTATTTGAACCGGCGCCGCAAGCCTACGTGCCGGTCGCGGGCAGCAGCGCGCATTTCCCGGTGCGCCGCATCTATTGCGTGGGCCGCAACTACGAAGCGCACGCGCGCGAGATGGGCCACGATCCGAACCGCGAACCGCCGTTCTTCTTCGCGAAGCCCGCCGACGCCGTCCTCTTCGTGCCGCCCGGCGCGGCCGCGGATTTCCCGTATCCGGCTCAGTCGAACAACGTCCATTTCGAAATGGAACTCGTCGCGGCGATCGGCAAGGCGGGCAAGAACATTCCGGTGGAAAGCGCGCTCGACCACGTCTACGGCTATGCGCTCGGTCTCGACATGACGCGCCGCGATCTCCAGGCCGAAGCGAAGAAGCTCGGCCGTCCGTGGGACACGGCCAAGGGTTTTGACCATTCGGCGCCGATCGGCCCGATCCATCCGGTGGCGCAAGTCGGCCAACTGGCCAAAGGCTCGATCTGGCTGTCGGTGAATGACGAGGAAAAGCAGCGCTCGGATATTTCGCAGATGATCTGGCCGGTTGCCGATACGATCGCGTATCTTTCGACGCTGTTCGAGCTGAAGGCGGGCGACCTGATCTTCACCGGCACGCCGGAAGGCGTCGGCGCGGTGGTGAAGGGCGATCTGATGAAGGGCGGCGTGGACGGCCTGGGCGAGATCGCCGTGCGCGTGATCTGAAAACCGTCTGAACGATCCGACCGGTTTGACGCAGCGTTTCGCCCATTCGGCGCGCTGCGTCTCAATACGGCGCGACTAAAACAAGGAGCATGAGAGGAGCATGAAGCTTTACAGCTATTTCCGCAGTTCGGCGTCGTATCGCGTGCGTATTGCGTTGAATCTCAAGAACCTGTCGTACGAGTACGTGCCGGTGCATCTGGTGCGCGACGGCGGCGAGCAATTGAAGCCCGAGTACCGCAAGGTGAATCCGGACGCGATCGTGCCGACCTTCGTCGACGACGAGCAGCACGCGATCCAGCAATCGCTCGCGATCATCGAGTATCTCGAAGAGACGCATCCCGAGCCGCCGCTGCTGCCGAAGTCGCCGGTCGACCGCGCGCACGTGCGTTCGCTCGCGCTGCAGATCGCCTGCGAGATCCATCCGCTGAACAACCTGCGCGTGCTCAAATACCTGAAGCGCACGCTGGGCGTGGACGATGCGGCGAAGGACGCGTGGTACCGGCACTGGGTCGAAGCGGGTTTCGAGACGCTCGAAGCGCGACTGGCCGGCGACTCGCGCACCGGCAAGCTGTGCTTCGGCGATACGCCGACTTTCGCCGACCTGTTCCTCGTGCCGCAGATCTACAACGCGCAGCGCTTCAACGTCGATACCACGCGGTTTCCGACCATTCAGCGCATCCACGATTACGCCGCGCAACTCGACGCGTTCGCGCGCGCGGCGCCGGGCGCACAGCCCGATTCGGAGTGATATCGCGGCGAATTGCGCTCAGATGAGCCGATCATGACGTGAAAAAGGGCATCGCTCGCGAGAGGGATGCCCTTTTCTTTTACGCCGACCGCGATCAGTTGCCGAGCAGCGCGTCCGCGAATTCCTCGGCCACGAACGGCTGCAGATCCTCGACCTTTTCGCCCACGCCGATGAAGTACACCGGAATCGGACGCTGGCGCGCGATCGCGGCGAGAATGCCGCCCTTCGCCGTGCCGTCGAGCTTGGTGACGATCAGGCCGGTGAGGCCCAGCGCGTCGTCGAACGCCTTCACCTGCGTGAGCGCGTTCTGACCCGTGTTCGCGTCGATCACAAGCAGCACTTCGTGCGGCGCGCCGTCGAAGGCCTTGCCGATCACGCGCTTGACCTTCTTGAGCTCGTCCATCAGATGCAGCTGCGTGGGCAGGCGGCCGGCCGTGTCGGCCATCACCACGTTGATGCCACGCGCGCGCGCCGCATTCACGGCGTCGAAGATCACCGCGGCCGGATCGCCGCTTTCCTGCTGCACGACCGTCACGTTGTTGCGCTCGCCCCAGATGGTGAGCTGCTCGCGCGCGGCGGCGCGAAACGTGTCGCCGGCGGCCAGCAGCACGCTCTGGTCGAAGCTCTGCAGATGCTTGGCGAGCTTGCCGATGCTGGTGGTCTTGCCCGCGCCGTTCACACCCGCGATCATCATGACGAGCGGTTGCGCGCGGCCCAGCATCAGCGACTTTTCGAGCGGCGTGAGCAGGTCGATCAGCAGCTGACGCAGCGCCGTCTTCACCTGCTGCGCCTCGGTCAGACGTTCGGCGCGCACCTTCTGGCGCAGCGTTTCGAGCAGATATTCGGTGGCGTCGACGCCCGCGTCCGACATCAGCAGCGCGGTTTCGAGCTCTTCGTAGAGATCGTCGTCGATCTTCGCGTTGACGAAGATGCTCTGGATGTTCGAACCCGTTTTCGACAGCCCCGACTTCAGGCGCGTCAGCCACGACTTCTTCGCGGTGGCGTCGAGCGCGGGCGGCGGGACGATTTCGACGGCCTCGAACGTGTCGGCGGCGGCGGCCGGTGCCTGGGGCGCGGCCGGAGTGATGGCCGGAGCGACCGGCGCCGCGGGCGCTTCGTCGCGTGCGGCCTCGGCTTCAGGAGCCGGAGCGGCGGTTTCGGCCTGCTCGTTCTCCGCGTTCTTGTCGCCGCGGAGTCGTTTGAAGAAACTGAACATGATCTGTGGCGTGGTGGGATCGCGTTGCCGGTCTGACCGAGGGACGGTCATCGACGTCATTTCAGCATGCAACGCGTGGAAAACACGACATTTTATCAGGCGGCATAGGGCGCGTCCTTGTGGCAGGCGTCCGGCGCGCGCACGGCGCTGTGGTAACGTTCGCGGATTGGCCGGGCGGGCATCGCGCCGCGCCTGGCAGACCGGTTCGCATCCCCCCGGATTGCGCATTGCCGATCCGGTTGCGACGATTCAACCTCGATTCACGCAGTACACACACAGTACACACGCATGGCCCGTTCATCCTCTCCGCGCCCGCAAGGCGCACGTTCCGCACCGCCCGCGCGCGGCGGCACGCACACGATCCGCATTATCGGCGGCGACTGGAAGCGCACGCCGCTGCCCGTGCTCGATCTCGACGGCCTGCGCCCCACGCCCGACCGCGTGCGCGAAACGCTGTTCAACTGGCTCGGCCAGCGTCTGGACGGCCAGCGCTGCCTCGACCTGTTCGCCGGCAGCGGCGCGCTCGGCTT
>NZ_JAAGPN010000096.1:0-30744 GCF_017104805.1 Paraburkholderia sp. Ac-20347
CGGCCACGGCGGGCGCCGCGCTGCGCACGCTCGCGATCCAACTGGTCGGCGGCCTCGCGGTGGGCGCGCTGGCCGGACGCGCCGTGGCGTATCTGCTGCCGAATCTCGGCGGCGAGGGCAAGGCTGAAATCTCGCTGAGCTTCGCGCTGCCGTATCCGCTCTATCTGCTCGCCGATCAGGTGCTGCACGTGTCGGGCGTGGTGGCGGTGGTGGCGGCCGGCCTCGTCATCAGCGGGCTCGGGCGCACGCGTCTGTCGCCGCGTAACTGGGAGCATCTGCAACTGATCTGGGAACAGGTTGCGGCGATGGCGGGCGCGGCGATCTTTTTGCTCGCGGCCATGCAGATTCCCGCCACTTTGAGCGCGGCGCACTGGGGCGATCTGCTCGCGCTCGTGGTGGTCGTGATCGCCGCGTTGCTCGCGCGCCTCGTGGTGGCGTTCGGCATGCTGCCGCTGTTGAGCAAGCTGAAACTCACCGAGCCCGTGAGCGCCGCGTACAAACTCGTGATCGCATGGGGCGGCTTGCGCGGCGCGGTGACGCTGGTGCTCGCACTCGGCCTCGCGCAGAACGAGGCGCTGCCGGAAAGCACGCGCCGCTTCGTGGCGATTCTCGCGACCGGCTTCGTGCTGGTGAGCCTGATCGTCAACGGCTCGTCGCTGAAACTGCTGATCAAGCGGCTCAAACTCGATCTGCTGTCGCCGCAGGAGGCCGCGTTGCAGCAGCAGGCGGTGCAGCTTTCGTCGATCCGCGTTTCCGAAGAAGTGCACGCGGCGGCCCGCACGTTTCGCATTTCCGATGCGATCGCCGCCGAAGCGTGCAGCACGTTCCGCCGCAGCATCGATCTCTGCACGACGGCGTTCGATATCGAAGTGGCGCTGTCCGAGCGCGAGCGTCTGGCGATCGGGCTCGTCACGCTGGCGTCGAAAGAGCGCGATCTGATTCCGCGTTATGGCAGCGGCATCATCACCGTTCGCAATCTCGATGCGATGATGCAGAACACCGACGCCATGATCGAGGAGTCGCGCGTCTCGGGCCGCATCGGTTATCAGCGTGCGGCGGCGCGGATTCTCGAAGATACGCCGGGCCTGCGTTTCGCGCGTTTTATCGCGCGCTGGGTGCATATCACGCAGCCGTATTCGGATGCGCTCGCCGATCGTTTCGAACTCTTGATGTGCCGGCGCGTCGTGCTGCACGAGTTGTACGCGTTCTCGGAAACGAGCCTGACGCCGCTGCTCGGCGCGCGGCTCGCGAAGCTGCTGGGCACCATACTGAAAGGGCGTATCGAAGCGGTGGAGCGTGGGCTCGATGAAGTGCGCGCGCGCTTCGGACATGGCGCGGACGTGCTGGAGCGCCGCATGATGTTGCTGTACGCGCTGCGCGAAGGACGCGCGCGCGTGGTGGCGATGTACGAGGACCGTTCGATCTCGAAGGAGATCTACGACTCGATTCGCCGCGAGCTGGACGTGGCGTGGAAGCTCGCGGTGCCGCGTGCGCATCCGGGTGTGCTGCTGCCTTCGGATACGGCGCTCGCGCACGAGGATGGCGCGCCGGTTTCGATCGACGAAGCCGATGCGTCGCGCGATGCGGCCGCGGCACGCAGCGAGTCGGCCGAGCAGGCGACGCACGATGAAGGTGCGAACGCGAGCGCGAATCAAAGCGCAAAAGAAAGCGCAAAAGAAAGCGCCCCCGAACAGCGAGCCGCGCCATGACCGAACTCGGTTCTGCGGCGCTCGTCTTCGTGCTGCTGCTGGGCGGCACCGGGCTCGGCGTCTTGCTCAAGCCTTTGCTTCCGGAGGAGCATCGCAAGCACGAGACCGTGCAGCTCGTGCAACTCGTCGTCGGCATGCTCGTGACGTTTGCGGCGCTGGTGCTGAGTCTGCTCACCGCATCGGCGAAAACGAGTTTCGACACCGCCACCGACGACATGCGCGCCTACGCGGCGGACCTGATCCAGCTCGATTCGCGTCTGCGCGATTATGGCGACGGCGCGGACGCCGCGCGCAACGCGCTGCGTGTCTACACCGCGGCGGCGATCGCGTCGACGTGGCCGCAGGAAAGCGCGCCGCCGGGCGATTATTATCCGCGCGTGCCGGGCGCGCGCGACGGTGAGCTGGAGAGCACGCAACTCGGCGCGATGCTCAACACGGTCGGTCATCAGATCGCGCTGTTCGATCCGCGTGACCGCTATCAGGCGGCGCTCGCGACGCGCCTCGTCGATCTGTTCGGACGCGTGCGCGACACGCGCTGGCGACTGATCGAGGAAGCGCACGGCACGATCTCGCGGCCGTTCTTCGCCATGCTCACGCTCTGGCTCATGCTGATCTTTCTGAGCTTCGGGCTGGTCGCGCCGCATAACTCGCTGGCCGCCGTCATGATCGTGCTGGGCGCGGTGTCGATATCGTCGTCGGTGTATGTGATCGTCGATCTCGATACGCCGTTCACGGGGCAGATCATCATCGCCAGCGACGCCATGCGCGACGCGCTCAGACATATGAACGTGCCGCGCGATCCCGGCGTGCTGCTGCCGCGTGCTCAATGACGGGTGCAACGACATCGGGCATTGAGCTAGACTCGCGCTTCGCATCGGATCGATGTGAACGGGAAATCGGCAAACAGGAACAGGAGCACACCGATGCTGCGCAAGACACTCAACGCATCGCGATTGCAGGACGAGGTGAAGCGCCGCCTTCAGCGCTTGCAGGAAGTGGTGGAGGACGGCGTGAAGATTGTCGTGCCGCGTCCGCAGATCCAGGCCGCTGATCGCACGGGCTGCAACTGGACGATGAAGCACTTCGGCAATGCGGCGGGCTTCGAGGCGAGCATCGCGGGCGTGCTCGCGCAGGTGCAGAAGGAGTACAACCTCGCGGAAGGCGACGAAGCAGCGGATGCCACTGAAGCAGAGGAAACGCCGCGCCGCGCAGAGGCCGATCCGTTCGGCGGCGCGGGTGCAACGAATGCACGCGTCAATCCGTTCGGCGACACGGCGCGTTCCACGAAAGCGAATCCGTTTGGCGATGCCACGCCCGCGAAGTCGGGCGGCGATCCGTTCGGCGCGCCGCCGGATTCCGATGACGATGCGAACGAGCCGCCGCGCAAGCGCCCGGCGAACCCGTTCGGTGACTGACGCCGCCTAGCTTTCCGGCGTGGCCGTCTTGCGCGGACGGCGCGGGCGCGCCGGCGTCTTCTTCGGCGCTTTCTTCTTCTTGGACGCGTCGGCGTCCGCAGACGCCGATTCGGCCGGCTCGGCCGCCGCTTCCGGCGTAACTTCGTGCACGGCCTCCGCGGCTTCCACGGCCTCAACAGCAGGCTTCGCGGCCTTCTTGCGCGCCGTGCTCTTGCGCGAAGCGGTCTTGCGGGCGCGACGGGGCGCTTCGGGCTCGGCTTCGGCCTGAGCTTGCGGCGCGTCAGCCGTATCGACGTCGAAAGGCGGCACTTCGAACAGCGGCATCGCCGTGTCATGCGGGCGCGTGTCGGCGAACAGATCGCCGTGCTGCGTGTCGGCGTCGAACACCTGCACGTCTTCGCGCTCGCTCGCCTCGAACGTCACCGTGGCGTCGTTCGATTCATTCGCGTGATTCGACTCGCGCGCCTCGTCGCTCTGAGCCTGCGCGTTGCGGCCATTGCGGCGACCCTTGCGGCGTGAGCGCGATTCGTCGTTGCGCGGTGCGGGCGTTTCCTCGGCAGCGGCCGTCGTGGCGCTCGTAGGCGCGGCAGGCGTGCCCGCCACCGTCGGCGGGCTCGTGCGCGTCACGTAAGTGCCGGACTTCTCGTCGCGGCCCACTTCGAGCAGGCCGCGCGCCTGCGCTTCCTCCAGCAGATTGCCGAACGCGCGGAAACCGTAGCGCGCCTCGTTGAAGTCGGGACGGCGGCGCTTGATCGCGCTCTTGAGCACCGAGGCCCAGATCTTGCCGCTGTCGCCGCGCTCGTAACCGAGCGCATCGAGCGTTTCCACGGTGAGTGCGATGGCCTTGGCCTTGCGCTCCTCGCTGCGATCCTCGGCGGTCTCCGGCTTTGCCTGACGCTCGTCGCCGCCCTGGCGCTTCGCGTTCGCGCCGCCGTCGCGGCCCTTGCCGCGCGACTGCTGCTCGCGCACGAGTTCGCGCACCAGATCGTCGTAGAAAATGAATTCGTCGCAATTGGCGACCAGCAGGTCGGACGTGGAGTGCCGCACGCCCACGCCAATCACTTTCTTCGCGTTCTCGCGCAACTTCGAGACGAGCGGCGAGAAGTCGGAGTCGCCGCTCACGATCACGAAGGTGTCGACGTGCGATTTCGTATAGCAGAGATCGAGCGCGTCCACGACGAGGCGGATATCGGCGGAATTCTTGCCCGACTGGCGCACGTGCGGGATTTCGATCAGCTCGAAACTCGCCTCGTGCATCGAGGCCTTGAAGCCCTTGTAGCGTTCCCAGTCGCAATAGGCCTTCTTCACGACGATGCTGCCCTTGAGCAGCAGGCGCTCGAGCACCGGCTTGATATCGAAGCGGTCGATCTTCGCGTCGCGCACGCCGAGCGCGACGTTCTCGAAGTCGCAGAACACCGCCATGCTGACGTTTTCCTGAGGGGAGGCCATGTGATTCGTTTGTTCCATCTACGGTACGAACGCACATGATAGCCCCTCGCGGCCAGGCGGGCTGAAAACCGGCAACCGGCCACCCGCGATCAAGACGATTTAGATATCGATCGCGTGAGAATCCGCACTCGACGAAACCCCTCGCAGTTCATATGTGAAACGCCGCGCGCGCGACGGAGTCCGTTGCGCGCGCAAGCAAGCTGCTTTTCTGTGGTTTTTGCACGAACGTGCCAAAAAGGCCGTTTTTTTCACAGTTTAGTCACACACGCTACCTAAGCTTGCGCGGCCCATTCACCTTGCGTCGGATGGGTACCAAAAAAATCGATAACGACTCGACACAACAGAGGACTCCCATGGCTGTTTGCTTCAAAGGCAAATTCGGCGCGTTTTGCGCGACCGTATTCGCCGCGCTATTCGTTGCGCTTTTCGTGAGCGCGTGTGGTTCGTCGGTGAATTCCACCGTCGCGGGCACGACCCAGCAGATTCGTCACGTGTTCGTGATCACGCTCGAAAACGAGAACTACACGACGACGTTCAGCTCGACCACCAAGGCGCCGTATCTGGCGAATACGCTGACCGCGCAGGGCGCGCTCGTGCAGCAGTATTACGGCACGGGCCACGTCAGCCTCGACAACTATATTTCGATGATCAGCGGTCAGGCGCCGACGCTGCAGACCGATAACGACTGCACGACCTACGAGGATTTCAGCCTCACGGGCATGACCTCGGACGGTCAGGCAATCGGCACGGGCTGCGTGTATCCCGCAAGCGTGAAGACCATCGCCGACCAGCTCACGGCCGCGAACCTCACGTGGAAGGGCTACGAAGGCGACATGGGCAACGATCCGGCGCGCGAGGCGGCGACCTGCGGCCACCCGACGCTGAACACCACCGACCTGACGAACACCCAGGAAGCGCCGAACGCCACCACGCCGCTGGGCGACTCGTACGCGACGCGCCACAACCCGTTCATGTATTTCCACTCGATCATCGACTCGCCGGACTGCGAGAAGAACGTGGTGAATCTGGACAACCTGACGACCGACCTCAAGACGGTCGCGACCACGGCGAACTTCAACCTGATCACGCCGAGCACCTGCGACGACGGCCACGATTCGCCGTGCGCGAACGGCGCGACGGGCGGTCTCGTGTCCGCCGATGCGTTCCTGCAGAAGTGGGTGCCCATCATCATGGCGTCGCCGGCGTATCAGCAGGACGGTCTGCTGATCATCAATTTCGACGAAAGCAGCTATGCGTCGGTGAGCATGCCGAGTTCGAGCGAGGTGGACTTCACCTTCGCGGGCGACACCTGCTGCAGCCAGCAGGAAGGCCCGAATCTCGGCACCTTCCCGCAGTCGGCGACGATGGGCACGGTGCCCGCCGCGTACCTGACGAAGCTCGGCATGACCGTGCCGTCGGGCGTGACCGGCAACATCAATCTCGTGCTCACGAAGACGAGCTACGGCGGCGACCGCACGGGCGCGGTCATGCTCTCGAAGTTCATCAAGCCGGGTACGGTGTCGACGGTGCAGTACAACCATTACTCGATGCTCAAGAGCATCGAGGACATCTTCGGTCTGACCCACCTCGGTTATGCGGGGCAGTCGGGGCTGGTCGGTTTCGGCAAGGACATCTTCACGAGCCTCTAAGCCGATGACCGTTTTCCACGCACGTCAGGCGGCGCGTCGCGCCGTCACGACTGCGCTGGCCGCCGGCGCAACCGCGCTGGCGGCTTTGGCCGCATCGGGTATCGGTGCGGCGCACGCGCAGTCTTCGTCACCCGGTTCGCCCGCGCAGTCCCAGCCCGCGCTCAGCGATGTCGCTTCGCTCGGCAAGCTCATCTTCAACGATCCGTCGCTGTCCGCGTCGGGCCGCATGTCGTGCGCGAGCTGCCACAGTCCCGCGCATGCTTACGGTCCGCCCAACGGCCTCGCCGCGCAACTCGGCGGCGCCGATCTGCATTCGCAGGGCACGCGCGCGGTGCCCACGCTCGGCTACGTGCTCAACCGCACGCCGGTGTGGACGCACGTGCAGGCCGCGAGCGTCTTCGAGCGTCTGACCGATGCCGACAGCCCGCCCGCCGGCGGCTTCGCGTGGGACGGCCGCTACAACACGCTGCACGATCAGGCGCTGTTCCCGCTGTTCAATCCGAACGAGATGGCCAATCGCGATAGCGCGGAAGTGGCCGCGAAGCTGGAGCGCGCGCCGTACGCCGCGCGGTTCAAACAACTGTTCGGCGAGACGATTTTCGTCTCGAAGGATGCGGCCGTGCATCAGGCGATGCAGGCGGTCGAGCGCTTCGAACTCGAAGAGCCGGGTTTCCATTCGTACACCAGCAAGTTCGACGCGGTGCTCGACCGCAAAGCCGAATTCACCGCGAGCGAAATGCGCGGCAAGAAGCTGTTCGACGATCCGAACGGCGGCAATTGCGCGTCGTGTCATATCGATCAGGTGGGCGCGAACGGCGCGCATCCGCTCTTTACCGATTACCAGTTCGAAGCGCTTGGCGTGCCGCGTAATCCGGAACTGCGCGCGAACCGCGATCCGAAGTATTACGACAAAGGATTGTGCGGTCCGGTGCGCACTGACGTATCGAGCAACAAGAATTACTGCGGTCTGTTTAAAACGCCCACGCTGCGCAACGTCGCCACGCGCGAGGTGTTTTTCCATAACGGGCGTTTTCATACGCTGCGCGACGCACTGCGCTTTTACGTCGAACGCGATACGAATCCGGAGAAGTGGTATCTGAAAGATCGCCACGGCCATGTCGTGAAGTTCGACGATCTGCCCGCAGCGGAGCGCGTGAATGTCGATACCGTCGATGAGCCGTTGACGCGCAAGCAGGGCGGCAAGCCCGCGTGGAACGCGCGCGATATCGACGATGTGATTGCGTTCCTCAAAACGCTCGACGATGGCTATCTGCCGACCAATCCGCCGACGGCGGGCGCGAGATTCGTGAAGGTCAGCACGACGAGCGCGCCGCTCAAGCGTCAATAAAGCGTCTATAAAGCGGCAATGAAATGCGCGGCGCGCGTATTTAAACAAGCGCGCCGCGATTGAATAAAAAGAAGCGGTTTTAAACGGCCGGCGCACTATACCCGAGCAACGCGCTCGCGGCGGCCGCTTCGTCGCGCAGCGCGCGCCCGATCGGACCATCGGGCGTGGCGTCGAAACCGCCCGTCGCGCCGAGCGCGGTGAGCACCGCGCAGAGCTTGCCGGTGTGATCGAACAGCGGCGCCGACACCGCGCTGATCCCCTTGAGATTCGTATCCTTCACGCTCGCGCAGCGCGCGCGCTGCACGGCGCTGCGCAGCGCGCCGATCGGATCGCGCGCGTCGAAATGCGCGAGCTGGCCGAGCAGATCGGCGTCGGCGTGCGCGAGTTCTTCCTGCGCCTGCGCGAGCACGCGCGTATCGTCGAGCAGGCCCAGAAATACGCGTCCCGTCGACGACCACAGCAGCGACATCACCGAGCCCACGCGCACGTTCACCGTGACGGGCAGCCCCGGCTCCTCGAAGCGGATGATCGTCGGCCCCTTGTTGCCCATCACCGCGACGAACGACGTCACTTCGAGCGATTCGCGCAGCCGCACGAGCGCGGGCTCGGCGATGCGCACGGGATCGGCCTGACGCATCGCGGCCACGCCGATCATCATCGCCTCGGGGCCGAGCTGATATTGCTGTGTGGCGCTGTCCTGCGCCACGAGTCCTTCTTCGATCAGACTCACCAGATAACGATGCACCTTCGCGGGACTTTCGCTCACGAAAGCGGCGAGGCCGGACAGACTCGCGCGGCCGCCGAGGCGCGCGAGACCCTTGAGCACGGCCATGCCGGTCTGCGCGGATTGCACGCGCTGGCGGCGTTCACGCGTCACTGGCGTGACGGGCGCGTCGGCGTTTTCAGGGGCGGATGAGGCGGGCGCGCCGCGTGACGATTTGCGTCGCGCGGCGGTGGTCGCGGCAGGCTTGACGTTCGTGACGGAAGCAGCGGGCGTGGACGTTGCGGTTTTTTTCATACGGCGATTCTAGTGTCAGGGCCGCCCCGCGCGGATGACGGCGTGGGCCGAGGTTAACCCCTATCTCGCAATTACGCAATGCGTACTAGAGTTACGCAAAACGAAATCGACGTAATGTCGACGCATCCAGCAGGAGGCAGAACGATGAGCGAGACACCTTCACAAACGTCCGGGCGTTGCCCGTTTCCCCACGCGGCGCAGTCGGCCCCGAATACGCAGGACGCCGCGCGCTGCCCGATCCACGCGATGGACGCGATGCACGCGGTCAGCGCGAACGCCGCTGCATTCGACCCTTTCAGCGACGGCTATCAGCAGGACCCGCCCGAATATGTGCGCTGGGCGCGCGAGCAGGAGCCGGTGTTCTTCAGCCCGCAACTCGGCTATTGGGTCGTCACGCGTTACGACGATATCAAGGCGATCTTCCGCGACAACCTCACGTTCTCGCCGTCCATCGCGCTCGAAAAGATCACGCCCACGGGGCCGGAAGCGAATGCGGTGCTGGCATCGTACGGCTACGCGATGAACCGCACGCTCGTGAACGAGGACGAACCCGCGCACATGCCGCGCCGCCGCGCGCTGATGGAGCCGTTCACGCCCGAGCATCTGAAGCATCACGAGCCGATGGTGCGCCGTCTCACGCGCGAGTATGTCGATCGTTTCATCGACTCGGGCCGCGCCGATCTCGTCGATCAGATGCTCTGGGAAGTGCCGCTCACGGTGGCGCTGCATTTTCTCGGCGTGCCCGAAGAGGACATGGATCTGCTGCGCCAGTATTCGATCGCGCATACGGTCAATACGTGGGGACGTCCGCGCCCCGAGGAGCAGGTCGCTGTTGCGCACGCGGTGGGCAACTTCTGGCAGTTCGCGGGCAAGGTGCTCGACAAGATGCGCCAGCAGCCCGACGGTCCCGGCTGGATGCAATACGGCATTCGCAAGCAGCAGGAACAGCCGGACGTCGTCACCGACTCGTATCTGCATTCGATGATGATGGCGGGCATCGTGGCCGCGCACGAAACCACCGCGAACGCCACGGCCAATGCGATGAAGCTGCTGTTGCAGCATCCGCGCGCGTGGCGTGAGATCTGCGAGGACGCGAGCCTGATTCCGAACGCGGTGGAGGAGTGTCTGCGTCACAACGGTTCGGTCGCCGCGTGGCGTCGGCTCGTCACGAAGGACGTGCGGATCGGCGGCATCGAGATTGCGGCGGGCGCGAAGTTGTTGATTGTGACGTCGTCGGCGAATCACGACGAACGTCATTTCGCCGACGCCGATCTGTTCGATATTCGCCGCGACAATGCCAGCGATCACGTGACCTTCGGTTATGGCTCGCATCAGTGCATGGGCAAGAATCTCGCGCGCATGGAGATGCAGATTTTCCTCGAAGAGTTCACGCGTCGCCTGCCGCATATGCGGCTCGCCGAGCAGCAATTCTCTTACGTGCCGAACACGTCGTTTCGGGGTCCGGAACATGTCTGGGTCGAGTGGGACCCGACGCTGAATCCCGAGCGCGCGAACCGCGCGTTGCTGGACGCCGAGGTGCCGGTGCGTATCGGTGAGCCGTCGGCACATGCGCTGAGTCGCCCGGTGGTGGTCGAGCGCGTGGAGCGCGTAGCGCAGGACATCGTGCGTCTGCGTCTCGTCGCGCCCGATGGCGGCGTGCTGCCGCGCTGGGCGGCGGGTGCGCACATCGACGTCGAATGCGGCGAGAGCGGTGTCTCGCGCCAGTACTCGTTGTGCGGCGATCCGGCCGACACGCACGCGTTCGAAATCGCGGTGCTGCGCGAAACCGACAGCCGCGGCGGTTCCGCGTGGGTGCACGACACGTTGCGCGAAGGCATGCGTCTGAAGATTCGCGGCCCGCGCAATCATTTCCGTCTCGATGAAGAAGGACGCCGCGCGATTTTCATCGCGGGCGGCATCGGCATCACGCCGGTCAGCGCGATGGCGCGCCGCGCGCGCGAACTCGGCATCGACTATGAGCTTCATTACAGCGGCCGGTCGCGCGCAAATATGGCGCTGATCGACGAACTCACGCAGTTGCATGGCGAGCGGCTGTGCGTGCATGTGTCGGAAGAGGGCACGCGCAACGATTTCGGCGCGCTGCGTGTGGATGCGCAGACGCGCGTCTATGCGTGTGGTCCGGCGCGCATGCTGGAAGCGCTCGAAGCCGCGAGCGCGGCGTGGCCCGAAGACGCCTTGCGCGTCGAACATTTCGCGGCGAGCGTGGGCAAGCTCGATCCGGCTAACGAGCACGCCTTCGAAGTCGAGCTCAAGGATTCGGGACTCGTGCTGCCGGTCGCCGCCGATCAGACCGTGCTGGACGCGTTGCGCCGCGCGAATATCGATGTGCAGAGCGACTGCGAAGAAGGCCTGTGTGGATCGTGTGAAGTGCGCGTGCTGGCGGGCGAGATCGATCATCGCGACGTCGTGCTCACGCGCGCCGAACGCGACACGCAGACGCGCATGATGGCTTGTTGTTCGCGTTCGAAGGGACAGCGCATCGTGCTCGAACTCTAGCGTCGCGGCAGACTGTCGCGCGAGCGAGACCGCATCAAGACACGATCAAGACCCAATCAAGACTAAAAAGATATCGTTTGGAGACACAAGCATGAGCAAGACCGTGGAGGTGACGGGCGTCGTCGACGCGAGCCGGTTCGGCCCGTATCAATTGCTGGTGGTGGCGCTGTGCGCGCTGTGCCTCGTAATGGACGGCTTCGACGTCCAGGCGATGGGCTACGTCGCGCCGGTCGTGATCCGCGAATGGGGCATCGCCAAGGAGACGCTCGCGCCGGTGTTCGGCGCGGGGCTGTTCGGCATGCTCATCGGTTCGCTCACGTTCAGCGCGCTCGCCGACAAGATCGGCCGCCGTCCCGTGCTGATCGGCGCGACGCTGTTTTTCTCGGCGTGCATGATCGCCACCGGTTTTGCGCAGACGATCGAGCAACTGATCGTCTGGCGTTTTCTCGCCGGTCTGGGGCTCGGCTGCATCATGCCGAACGCGATGGCGCTCGCGGGCGAATACAGCCCGCGCCGCATTCGCGTCACGCTGATGATGATCGTGTCTTGCGGTTTCACGCTCGGCGGCGTGGTGGGCGGCCTCATCACCGCCGCGCTGATTCCGGCGTTCGGCTGGCGCGCGGTGTTCTTCGTCGGCGGCGCCATTCCGCTCGCGATGGGCGTGCTGATGTGGCTCGCGTTACCGGAATCGATCCAGTTCCTGCTGTTTCGCCAGCGGGGCAGCGCGCACGGCGCGGCTCGCGCGCGCCGGCAACTTGCGCGCATCGCGCCCACGCTCCCATTGCCCGACGACGTCGTGCTCACGAGCGCCGAAACGCGCTCGCGCGGCCTGCCGTTCGTCGAGCTGTTCAAGGAAGGCCGCGCACGCGTGACGGTGCTGCTGTGGATCGTGAATTTCGCGAATCTGCTCGATATGTATTTCCTCTCGAACTGGCTGCCGACCGTGATTCGCGACGCCGGTTATTCGACCCAGACCGCCGTGCTCGCGGGCACCGCGCTGTGGGGCGGCGGCGTGATCGGCACGCTGCTGCTCGGGCGCATCATCGACGTGGCGGGTTTTACGCGCGTGCTGGCCAGCACGTTCCTGATCGCCATCGTGTCGACGGCGGCCATCGGCAATCCGGCAGTGATGGTCTCGGTGGTGGCGATGTTCGTGGCGATTTTCCTCACGGGTTTTTCGATCATCGGCGGCCAGCCCGCGCTCAACGCGCTCGCCGCGACCTACTATCCGACTTCGCTGCGCTCGACCGGCATCGGCTGGAGCCTCGGCGTGGGGCGTATCGGTTCCGTGGTCGGCCCGATGCTGGGCGGCGCGCTGCTGCATCTGAACTGGTCGTCGTCGGCGCTGTTCGTGGCGGCGGCCGTGCCGGCCTGCGTGTCGCTCCTCGGCATCATGGCGATCCATCGCGCGAACGCCGCGCAAACGCGCGCTGAAATACGGGTTTCTCCGTAGCCACTCCGGGCGAATGCCGACTTCCGGCCTGACGAATGCCGGCTTCTTCGAAAACGAATTGTTGGTCGTGCGCTGCTCCACCAAACTGGTGCCTGTCGCGACGCGGTGCGAGATGACGCCGCGCGCAGAAAACAAGGCATAGAGAGGAGGTGACGGTGGAGAGGCGAGCGGCGCGCAAGATCAGCGACATCGCGCGGCACTGGGCGCAAACGACGCCCGATGCCACGGCGATACGCGAAGAGGGCCGGGAAACCGGCTTCGGCCAGCTTTGGCACAACGTGGAGGCGGCGCAGCGCTTCCTGCGCGAGCAGGGCGTGGGCACCGGCGACCGCGTGATGGTGGTTGCCGAAAACTGTTCCGCCGTGATCGCGCTGCTGTTCGCGCTTTCGGAAATCGGCGCGTGGCCGGCCATCGTCAACGCGCGGCTGTCCGAGCGCGAAATCGAAACCATCCGCGCGCACTGCGGCCCGCGTCTCGTGTTGTTCACGCACGCGGCGTCGCCCGACGCGCTGCGTCATGGCGTGCGTTATCGCGCGAAGGAAATCGCGCCCGAAGGCCTCGGCCCGCTCATGATGGCCGACCCCGATCCCGCCGCCACGCGCGAGCCCGAGGCGCTTGCGCATGAAGTCGCGCTGCTGATCTACACCTCGGGCACGACGGGCCAGCCCAAGGGCGTGATGGCCACGCATCGCGGGCTGCTGCATTTCGCGCGCGTGTCCGCGACTTCGCGCGAGATGAGTCCCGCCGACTGCGCTTATGCGGTCATGCCGATGTCGCATATCTTCGGTCTCGCCACGCTGCTGCTCGCCACCTTCGAAGCGGGCGCGAGCCTGCATCTGGCCGCGCGCTTTTCGGCGGAAGAAGTCGTGCGCGCGCTCACGGCCGCCGAAATCTCCATCCTGCAAGGCGTACCGACGATGTTCACGCGTATCGTCGCCTACGTGCGCGAACACGGCGGCGCGGTCGACGCACCGCGTCTGCGCTATCTCTACACGGGCGGCGGTCCGCTCGATCCCACGCTGAAACAGCAGGTCGAAACGCTGTTCGGCATGCCGCTGCATCACGGCTACGGCATGACGGAATATGCGGGCTCGCTGTTCATCACGCGCATGGACCGGCCGCGCAAGGACGTGTCGTCGGGGCAGATCGTCGAGGGCGCGGAACTTCGGGTTGTCGGTCCCGACGGTCACGATGTCGCGCGCGGCGAAGCGGGCGAACTGTGGGTGCGCGGACCGGGCGTGATGCGCGGCTATTATCGCGAGCCGCGCTTGACCGAAGAAGCGATCGACGCCGACGGCTGGCTCAAGACCGGCGACCTCGGCCGACTCGAAGCCGACGGCGCGCTCTTCATCGTCGGGCGATCGAAGGATCTCATCATCCGCTCGGGCTTCAACGTGTATCCGATCGAAGTCGAATCGGTGATCAACACCTATGACGCGGTGCGTTTGTGCGCGGTCGTGGGCCGCACCGACGCCGAGGGCAACGAGGAAGTCGTGGCCTTCGTCGAGCCGAAAGAGGGCGCGACGCTCGATATCGACGCGCTGCAACGCTATATCGGCGAGCGGCTTTCGCCGTACAAGCGGCCCGCGCAGATCGTGCCCATCGACATGATTCCCACCACGGCGAGCGGCAAGCTGCAGAAGCAGCCCTTGCGCGAACTCGCCGCGCGGCGTCGCTGAACGCGCGCCTGTTCTGTTTAATTCATTCAAGCACGCCAACTCAGGACCGACAATAATGATTCGCGACCAGGAAACGATGAACGTTCTGCTCGACAACGTCGCGCGCTTCGTGCGCGAGCGTCTCGTGCCGAACGAGGAACGCGTGGCGGAAACCGATGAAATTCCCGCCGATATCGTCAACGACATGAAAACGATGGGCCTGTTCGGCTTGACGATTCCGGAAGCCTATGGCGGCCTCGATCTGACGATGGAAGAGGAAGTGCTGGTGATGTTCGAACTCGGCAAGACCTCGCCCGCGTTCCGCTCGATCATCGGCACGACGGTGGGTATCGGCTCGCAGGGTATCGTGATCGACGGCACCGAGGAACAAAAGGCCACGTGGCTGCCGAAGCTCGCCACCGGCGAAGTGATCGCGAGTTTCGCGCTCACCGAACCGGGCTCGGGTTCGGATGCGGCGTCGCTCAAGACGCGCGCCGAACGCCGCGGCGATCATTACGTGGTGAACGGCACCAAGCGTTTCATCACGAACGCGCCGCAAGCGGGCATGTTCACGCTGATGGCGCGCACCAATCCCGACGAACCGCGCGCGGGCGGTATTACGGCGTTTATCGTCGACGCGAAAACGCCGGGCATCAGCTTCGGCCGCCGCGATCGCAAGATGGGCCAGAAGGGCGCACATACTTGCGACGTGATTTTCGAAGACGTGAAAGTGCCCGCGCAGAATATCATCGGCGGCAAGGAAGGCGTGGGCTTCAAGACGGCGATGAAAGTGCTCGACAAGGGCCGCATTCATATTGCCGCGATCTGCGTGGCGGTGGCGCAGCGCATGCTCGACGACGCGTTGCGCTACGCGATGGAGCGCGAGCAGTTCGGTCAGGCGATCGGCGAATTCCAGCTCGTGCAGGCCATGCTGGCCGATAGCCAGGCCGAGCTTTACGCGGCGCGCTGCATGGTGCTCGACGCCGCGCGCCGTCGCGACGAAGGCAAGAACGTGAGCACCGAGGCGGCCTGCGCGAAACTCTTCGCGTCGGAAATGTGCGGGCGCGTGGCCGATCGCGCGGTGCAGATTTTTGGTGGCGCGGGTTATATGGCGGAATACGGCATCGAGCGTTTCTATCGCGACGTGCGTCTGTTCCGCATTTATGAAGGCACGAGCCAGATTCAGCAGATCGTCATCGCGCGCAATATGATGCGCGAGGCGGGCGCGCGTTAATTGAATCGCTTTGAATGAAATGTGAATGAAAAGAAACGGCGGCGCAATTGCAATGCGCCGCCGTTCTTTTTTTTAAAGCGTGAATTATTCGAGCCGGCCGATGCCATCGGCCACGAGCAGATCGACGAGTTTGCGTGCGAACAGCGGCAGCGCATCGCGATCGTTCACGCAGATTTGCAGTTTGCGCACGGCCCATTCGTCGGTGAGCGGCACGATCTTGAGCGCCATGGTTTGCGCGTGACGGCGCGCACTGCCTTCGGGCAAGACGCCAATGCCAATATTCGCTTCGATCATGCGGCAAGCGGCTTCGAAATTGCCCACCTGAATGCGCCAGCGAATGGTGCGCTGCAAATCCGACGAGGCGCGCTTCAAAAACGCGAAGATCGCGCTTTCGTCGGGCGGACCCACGAAATCGTAATCGAGCGTGCTCGCAAATGCCGTTTCGCTGGCCTGCGCGAGCGGATGCGAAAGCGCGGTCACGAGCACGAGTCGATCGCGCCGATACGGCATCGCCTGCAAACCCTCGGTGCGGATTTCGCCCGCCACGATGCCGATATCGATGGTGCCGTCCTGCACCGCGCGCACGATATCCGGGCTCAAACGTTCGTGAATGTCCACGTAGACATCGGGATGATTGATCAGGTATGTGCGCAGCACCGCGGGCAGAAATTCGCTCATTGCCGTGGTGTTGGCGAAAACGCGCACGTGGCCTTTCACGCCCTGCGAATATTCCTGCAGATCGCCGCTCAATTGTTCGAGTTGCTTGAGCACGCGCCGCGCATGCGCGAGCAGCGTTTCGCCGGGCGCGGTGAGCGTCACGCCCTGACTCGTGCGCGACAGCAGCTTGACGCCGACCTGTTCTTCGAGATTCTTGATGCGCGTGCTGGCCGCCGGCAGCGACAGATGCGCGCGTTCCGCGCCGCGCGTGAGGCTGCTGGCTTCCGCGACGTGCGTAAAGAGCTTCAGGTCGACTAGATCGAAATGCATTGCTCCGCCTGGGTGGTGACTGTGCGTGCGCCGTTCGGTCTACGGTATGCCAATGCGTGAAGCATGGGCGCGCATCGACGCACATTGGCGATTATTGCGCCGCATTGCAACATGCGCCATTAGCGAAATCACGGGTTAATCGTGGACGAAACGGGCGTTCGGCATATCCAAATTGTGCGTGCGTGCGCCTTGCGTCAAGCTGGCAAGCAGACTATGACGCAGACGGTGAATCAGACTGTGACACGGTGCGCGGCCGGTGACGCCGGCCCCGCACCGGCTACGGCAATCATTCGAATAACGCGCCGCGCAAGGCGGCCTGGAGGAAGACGAAAGATGACGACGCAACGGATGCTGGACGGCAAGGTGGTGGTGGTGACGGGCTCGGGCGGCGGCATCGGCCGCGATATCGCGCTGGCCATGGCGCGTCAAGGCGCGAAAGTCGTGGTCAACGACGTGGGCGCGTCGCTCGCGGGCGAGGGCCATAACGACGGTCCCGCGCAGGCCGTGGTCAACGAGATCGCCGCGTTCGACGGCCAGGCGACGGCGAACACCGATAGCGTCGCCGACCCGCAAGGCGCGGCGCGCATCGTGCAGAACGCGCTCGACGTGTTTGGCCGCATCGACTGCGTGGTGAACAACGCGGGCATTCTGCGCGACCGCTTCTTCCACAAGATGAGCGAAGAGGAATTCGACGCCGTCGTGAAGGTGCATCTGTACGGCTCGTACTATGTGTCGCGCGCGGCCGCCGATCACTTCAAGGAACAGCGCAGCGGCGCGTTCGTGCATATGACGTCGACGTCGGGCCTGATCGGCAATCTCGCGCAGGCCAATTACAGCGCGGCGAAACTCGGGATTGCGGGGCTGTCGAAATCGATCGCGCTCGATTTGCAGAAGTTCGGCGTGCGCTCGAACTGCATCGCGCCGTTTGCGTGGAGCCGCATGATCAATTCGATCAAGATCGATTCGGCCGAACAGGAAGCGCGCGTCGAAAAGATCAAGCAGATGACGCCTGCCAAGATCGCGCCGCTCGCCGTGTTTCTCGCGAGCGAAGAGGCCGCCGACGTCACGGGGCAGATCTTCGCGGTGCGCAACAACGAAATCTTCCTGATGAGCCAGCCGCGTCCGGTGCGCTCGGTGCATCGCGGCGAAGGCTGGACGCCGCAGAGCATCGCCGAGCACGCCATGCCCGCGCTGCGCAAATCGTTCCATACGCTCGACGTTTCCGCCGACGTGTTCAGCTGGGACCCGATCTGATGACGCGCGCCGCGCGCGTGATCGACGCGGACCAGCTCGATCTCGCGCAGTACGTGCGCCCCGGCGATACCGTGGCGTGGGGCCAATGCGGCGCGGAGTCGCTGGCGCTCACGACGCGCTTGATGGCGCAGCGTCACGCGATTGCGCGTCACGCGAAGTCAGGCGGACGTTTTCGCGTCTTCGTGGGCGCGACGTGGTCCGACGCGCTCGATCCCGCCTGCGCCGACGTCGTCGACTTTTCGGGTTATGGCGGCGCGGGCGCGAATCGCGCGCTCGAACGCGCGGGGCTGCTCGACATTCTGCCGTGCCACTACTCGCAGTTTCGCGAGACGCTCACGCGCGGTCCGAACCGCGTCGACGTGCTGCTGTTGCAGGTCGCACCCGCCGACGAAGCGGGGCGTTACAGCCTCTCGGTCGCGCATGAATATCTGGTGCCGCTGATCGACAGCGCACGCGTGGTGATCGCGGAAGTCAATGCGGCCGCGCCGTGGACGCATGGCGAGCGCGTGCTGGTCTCGCACGACTTCGACGCGCTGATCCACACCGAACGCATGCCGCTCGAAGCGCCGCTCACGCTTGCGGGCGACGTCGAAGCACGGATCGCCACGCACGTTGCGGGGCTGATCGAAGATGGTTCGACGCTGCAATTGGGGCTCGGCGCGCTGCCCGAAACGATCGCTGCGCGGCTGCATGATCGTCGCGATCTGGGCGTGCATACGGGCGCATTCGGCGACGCGCTTGCCGATCTCACGGAAGCGGGCGTCGTGACGAACGCACGCAAGACGCGCGACGCGGGCGTGAGCATCGCGGGCACGCTGATGGGCACGCGCCGCGCGTATCGCTTCGCGCATCGGAATGCGCAGCTGCAGTTTCGTTCGACCGCTTATACGCACGACATCGACGTGCTCGGCAGTCTCGACCGTTTCGTCGCGATCAATTCGGCGCTCGAAGTCGATCTGACCGGGCAGGTGAATGCCGAAGTCGCGGCGGGGCGCTACGTTGGCGCGGTCGGTGGCGCGCTCGATTTCATGCGCGGCGCGGCGCGCTCACGCGGCGGCATGGCGATCGTCGCGCTCGCGTCGAGTACGCGCCACGGCAGCCGGATCGTCGCGCGGCTCAATGGTCCCGTGAGCACGCCGCGCAGCGACGCCGCGATCATCGTGACCGAACACGGCGTGGCTGATCTGCGCGGACTCACGCTCGCGCAGCGCGTCGCGCGCATGCTGGAGATTGCGCCGCCCGAGCAGCGCGAGGCGCTGGCCGCCGCGTATCACGGGCAGCGCGAGACCGTCGCGGCCTGATACGCGAATTCACGCAACATGAAAGTCGGCAACCGAAACGAATAAAAAGGAATCCGAAATGAGACGAGCAGCAATCGTAGCGCCGGTCCGTACTCCCGTCGGCACCTTCGGCGGCAGTCTGCGCCCCATGAGCGTGGAGGCGCTCGCCGCCACGGTGCTGCGCGAGACCATCGCGCGCAGCGGCATCGACGCCGCGCGTATCGAAGACGTCGTGTTCGCGCAGTCCTATGCGAACAGCGAGACGCCGTGCATCGGCCGCTGGGCCGCGCTCGAAGCGGGACTGCCGGTGGAAGTGCCCGGCATGCAGCTCGACCGTCGTTGCGGCGGCGGCCTGCAGGCGGTCGTCACGGCCGCGATGATGGTGCAGAGCGGCGCTGCCGATGTGGTCGTGGCGGGCGGCGTCGAGAGCATGAGCAACATCGAGTACTACACCACCGATATGCGCTGGGGCGCGCGCGCCGGATCGGTGCGCATGCACGACCGGCTCGAACGCGGCCGCGAGCGCTCGCAGCCCGAGGCGCGCTTCGGCTACATCTCCGGAATGATCGAGACGGCGGAAAACCTCGCGAAGGAATACGGCATTACGCGCGAAGAAGCCGACGCCTACGCGGTGCGCAGCCATCAGCGCGCGGCGGCGGCCTGGGAATCCGGGCGCTTCGCCGACGAAGTCGTCACGGTTTCGGTGCCGCAACGCAAGGGCGATGCCGTGCAGTTCGCGCGCGACGAAGGCATCCGCGCCGACGCGAGCGAGGCGTCGCTGGCGAAGCTCAAGCCGCTCATCAAGGGCGGCACCGTGACGGCGGGCAACGCGAGCCAGCAGAACGACGCGGCCGCCGCGTGCCTGATCGTCGCCGAAGATCAGCTCGACAAACTCGGCCTCACGCCGCTCGGTTATCTGACCGGCTGGGCCGCGTCGGGTTGCGAGCCCGCGACGATGGGCATCGGCCCGGTGCCTGCCGTGAAAAAACTGCTGCAAAAGACGGGGCTGACGTTCGATCAGCTCGATCTCGTCGAATTGAACGAAGCGTTTGCGTGCCAGGTGCTCGCGGTGCTCAAGGGCTGGGGCTGGCACGACGAATCGCGTCTGAACGTGAACGGTTCGGGCATTTCGCTCGGCCATCCGATCGGCGCGACCGGCGTGCGCATGCTCACCACGCTGCTCTACGAATTGCACCGCCGTAAAGGCCGTTACGGACTCGAAACGATGTGCGTGGGCGGCGGGCAGGGCATCGCGGCGATCTTCGAACGCGCGGTCTGACGCAGACGGGCGCGGCCCGATCAACAGGAGGAGACAACCATGCTGCATCGGCTCAATGCGCAGCTTGAGCGCCTGCACGCGCATCCGTTCTATGCGGGGCGTTTGCCGCGCGAAGTGACGAGCACGGCGGAATTCGCGCAACACGTGCCGCTGATGTCGCGCGCGCAACTCGTCGCCGAAATGGCGAAGCCCGGCTACGGCGCGTTCGCGCCCGCGCCCTCCGCGCCGCCCGTGCGCGTGCATCTCACGCCGATGGGCGCGTCGCTCGTGCCCATTCTGCACAGCGCCGCCGATCTGCGCACCATCGAAGCGGCCTGCGGGCAGCATCTCGACGCGTGCGGCATCGGTCCCGGCGACGTCTGCATGGTCACGTTCGGCTATCACCTGTTCGTCGCGGGGCTGTTCTATCAAAGCCAGATGGAGGCGCGCGGCGTGGCGTGCATTCCGCACGGTCCCGGCGAAACGGAGCGCGCCGCACAGGTCGCGCGTCAATGCGGCGTGACGGTGCTCGCGGGCAATCCATCGCATGCGCTGAAGCTGATCGAAGCGGGTTGCCCGATTCCGCGCGTGTTCTTCGCGGGCGGCGAGGCATTCAGCGGCAACGCGGAACTGTACGCGCGTGTGCGGGCCGCAATGCCGCATACGCTGCTGATCGACAGTTATTCGTTGTCAGAATGTTTGCCGGTCGCGCGGACTTTTCCCGGTAGCGAATCGCCAGGCGTGCATGTATTCGACGAACTGCTTTACGCCGAAGTGATCGATCCCGATAGCGGCGAAGTGCTGCCCGACGGCGAGCGCGGCGAACTCGTGCTCACGCATCTGAAGAAGGAATTGCAGCCGCTCGTGCGCTATCGCACCGGCGATCTGACCGTGCTCGAACGCACGCCGCCCGTGCATGGACGCACCGTGGCCCTGCCGCGCGTGGTGTTCGGCCGCGTCGATTCGATGGTGAAGGTCAAGGGCGTGAAGGTCTATCCGTCCGAACTGAAAACGGTGCTGCTCGGTGTGCCGGGCGCTACGGGCGCGTATCGGCTCGTGCTGAGCCGCAAGGCGCACGGCGGCGATCATCTCACGCTGCTCGTGGAGGGCGCGCCCACCGATCTGCACACCGTCGCCGAGCGCTTCAAGCGCCAGACGCTCATTCATGCCGACGCGATCGAGGCTGTCGAGAAGCTCGACGGCGCCGCGCTGGTGGAAGACAACAGGAGAGAGACAGCATGAACGCAAAGACAGCAGCGTCGCCGTGGCGCTACGTGGTGGGCGGCCATAGTTACGCCGACTTTTCGACATCGGTCTCGCCCGCCGTCGAGCGCGCGGTGGCTGAGCGTCGCGCACCACCCACGGTGCTTCTGAACGTGTTCAACAGCGACAGCATCACGGTGGGCGTGAACGAGGATCCGAACCAGGTGCTCGACCTGCCGTTCTGCCGCGAGAACAACGTGCTGGTGCGCCGTCGTGTGAGCAGCGGCGGAGCGATTTATGCGGGCAGCGGTTCGGCGTTTCTCGCGCTGTATCTGCCGGTCGATCTGCCCGGCGTGCCGTCGACGGCCGCGCAGGCGTTTCCCACGGTGCTCGGTCACGTGGCCGAGGCGTTGCGCGAAGTGTTCGGTCTCGCGGCCGCTTATCGTCCGCTCAACGACGTCGAAATCGACGGCCGCAAGCTCGTCGCCACGTCGCTGAAAATCGAAAGCGGCGTGCTCACGTTCCGCATTCTGCTCAACGTGAAGGCGATCGACACGGCCATCGCCGCGCGTGCGATGCCGATGGCGCCCGAGAAAGTGAAGGACAAGAAGCACAAGGATCTTGGCTCGCGCTACACGTATCTGGAGCAGGAACTGGGCCGCGCGGTAAGCGAAGCCGAATTGCGTGCGTGGGTCGAGGCGTGCGTGCGGCGCATCTTCGGCGACATCGCGCTCGAAGCGGGCGAACTCAATGCCGATGAACGCGCGTTCGCGCAGCAATACGAAGGCGAACTGATCGACGACGCCTGGTTTCATCAAAAGAGCGAAGCCACGCGCTACGGCCCGCACACGCGCGAAGGCGACCGCGTGGTGCGCGGCCGCGAGAAAGCGCCGGCCGGACTGATCTGGCTGAGCCTGCTCGTGCGCGGCGGCGTGGTGCAGCGTGCGATCGTGAACGGCGACTGGCATCCGCGTCCGCTGCGATCGGTCGACTGGCTCGAAGACGGATTCGCGGGCCTCGCGGCCACGCGTGACGCCTGCGGCCAGCATATCGAAGCTTTTCTCGCGCGCGAAGATGTGGAATTCGCGGGCGTCGAACCCGTGCATTTGCTGACCGCGCTCGACAAGGCGCTGGCCGAACTGGCGGGATCGGCCGCGTCGTCCGACGATCGCGTGCGCGAAGGTTCGGCGGGAGCGACGGCATGAGCGCGCCCGAAGACAACAACACGCTGCTGGTCACGCAACACGATGGCGTGGTCACGCTGTCCTTTAATCGTCCCGAAGCGAAGAACGCGCTGAACACGGCAATGCGCACGGCGTTGCACGACGCCATCGTGCGCATTCGCGCGGACCGTTCGATACGCGCCGTGGTGCTGCGCGGCGAGGGCGGCGACTTCTGTTCGGGCGGCGACGTGCGCGGCATGAACGTGACGAGCGCGCAAGCGGGCCGCGAGCGCATCGACGATCTGCATGGCTGGATCAGCATGCTGATCGATCTCGATCGTCCGGTGATCGCCGCTGTCGACGGTGTCTGCTACGGCGCGGGCTTCAGTCTCGCGCTGGCCGCCGACTTCGTGATCGCGAGCGAACGCGCGCGTTTTTGCATGCCGTTCATGAAAGTGGGCCTAGTGCCCGATTGCGGCGCGTTCTATACGCTGCCGCGCGTGGTCGGTCTCGCGCGCGCCAAAGAGCTCGTATTTACCGCGCGCGAGATGCGCGCGCCGGAGGCGAAGGAAGCGGGCGCGGTGCTCGAAATCGTCGACACGGCGCAGTTGCACGCGCGCGCCGCGCAGATCGCGGCCTGTCTCGCCAACGCTTCGCCGGTCGCGTTTGGACTGGCGAAGCGCGCGCTCAATCAATCGCTCGGCAGCGACTTGCGTGCGATGCTCGACATCGAAGCCGCCGCGCAGGGTATTGCGTTCACCACGGAGTTTCATCGCGAGGCCGTGCGTCGTTTTCGCGAGAAAGAAGCGCCGCTGTTTCAGTGGCCCGCGAGTCAATAAGCCGGTCTGAAACCTGAGCGAACGCTCGCTTTTTCAAATCACGCCATTTTTTATCGCACCGCTATGACGATCGACTATCACACGCTGCGCAACTGGCCGTTTCAGGACGTCGAACAGACTTATACCGCGCGCGACGCGATGTTCTACAGCCTCGCGGTGGGCTACGGCGCGAATCCCGTCGATGTCGACGATCTCGCCTTCGTCTACGAAAAAGAACTGCGCGTGCCGCCGACGTTCGCCGTCGTGCTCGGCTTTCCAGGTTTCTGGGCGCGCGATCCGAAAAGCGGCATCGACTGGGTGCGCTTGCTGCACGGCGAACAGGGCATCGAGATTCACAAGCCGCTGCCGCGCGAAGCCACGGTGATCGGCCGCTCGCGTATCACGCGCGTGGTCGATAAAGGCGAAGGCAAAGGCGCGCTGCTCGAAATCGAACGCAGCCTCACGGACAAAGCCACGGGCGAGCGCTATGCGACGCTGCGCCAACTCACGTTCTGCCGTGGCGATGGCGGTTTTAGCGCCAACGGCGGTCCGAGCGACGAGGCGCCGCCTGCGCCGCCCGCGGTGCCCGATCGCGAGGCCGATTACGTCTGCGAATTGCCGACGCGTCCCGAAACCGCGCTGCTCTATCGCCTGTGCGGCGACGACAACGCCTTGCATGCCGACCCGCAAATCGCGCACGCAGCGGGTTTCGAGCGGCCGATCCTGCACGGACTCGCCACGTGGGCCGTGGCGGCGCACGCGCTGCTCAAGACGCTGTGCGCGAGCGATCCCGCGCGTCTCGTGCGCTTTCACGCGCGCTTCACCGCGCCGGTTTATCCGGGCGAAACGATCCGCACCGAAATCTGGCGCGACGGCAACGCCGTGAGCTTTCGCGCGCGCGTGGTCGAGCGCAATATCATCGTGTTGAACAACGGCACCGCGACGCTGCGCTGAGGTTCGGCACCTTGCGTCTTTCGGCGCACATTCACTGTCAATCGAATTCGAAGGAAACGCTGTCATGGCCCGTCAACCCAAACCGCTGGTGCGCTCCGATATCGCGTACAGCACGCCCGATCGCATCGTCGTGCGCGGCAAGAGCCTGCCCGACGAAGTGCTTGGCCATATGAATCTCGGCGATTTCGCCTTTCTGCAACTCACCGGTCAGGCGGCGACGCCGCAGCAATCGGCGATGTTCAACGCCATCGTCATCACGCTCGTCGAGCATGGCATGACGCCGAGCGCGATCGCCGCGCGCATGACCTATGCGGGCGCGCCCGAGTCGTTGCAGGCCGCTGTGGCGGCCGGCTTGTGCGGGCTCGGTTCGGTGTTCGTCGGCAGCATGGAGGGCGCGTGCCGGATGTTGTCCGAGACCTTGCCCTATGGCACGCAATGCGACGACCTCGAAAAACTCGCCGTCGATACCGTGGCCGCCTGGCGCGCACGCGGCACGCCGATTCCGGGGCTCGGTCATCCGCTGCACAAGCCGATCGATCCGCGCACGCCGCGCCTGTTCGAACTCGCCGCGCAGAACGGTTTGTCGGGCGACTATGTGAAGCTCATGCAATTGATCGGCAAGGAAGCGGAGCGCGTGTCGGGCAAGGCGCTGCCGATCAACGCGACGGGCGCGATCGGCGCGATTTGCTGCGAGTTCGGTTTTCCGTGGCGCATCGTGCGCGGCTTCGGCGTGATGGCGCGCGCGATCGGTCTCGTCGGGCATCTGCTGGAAGAGGGCGAGCGTCCGATGTCGTTCGAGTTGTGGCAGCGCGTGGAAGACGAAGCGTCGGCGCATTTGCGCGGCGAGGTTTAAAGGCGCGCGCACGCTGTTTCAACGATGAAATGACGAAAGCCGCCTGCAAGCATTAAGCCACGCAAAAGGGCCGATTCGGCAAAGCCAACTTCGCGAAACGCGGCGCGCGCGGCATAGTAGCCGCATCGCCGGCCGTTGCCGCAGGGAGGAACACCGTGTCCGATTCATCCACGCCACCGCTCGACGCGTGGCTCGACAAGAGCGAAACGCTCGCCGACGACATCACGTCGTTTCCGCTACGCGCGCTCGCCGCCACGCTCGATCGCGACGCGCCCGGCGAGCATGTGCCGCCGCTGTGGCACTGGCTGTATTTCCTGCCGGTTGCGCCGCTCGCGCAAGTCGGCGCGGACGGCCATCCGCAGCGCGGCGGTTTTCTGCCGCCCGTGGCGTTGCCGCGTCGCATGTGGGCGGGCGGCCGCCTCACGTTTCATGCGCCGCTGCGTGCGGGGCAACGCGCGCAACGCACGTCGACGATTGCGAACATCGAAGACAAGACCGGCCGCAGCGGCCGTCTCGTGTTCGTGACAGTGCAGCATCGCTATGAAGCGGCGGACGAACTCTGCATCGAGGAAGAGCTCGACATCGTTTATCGCGACGCGCCGCAACCTGGCGCGAGCGCGCCGAAACCCGTGAGCGCGCCGGTCGGCGAAACATGGTCGCGCACGCTCACGGCCGACGCCGTGATGCTGTTTCGCTATTCGGCGCTGACGTTCAACGGCCATCGCATTCACTACGATTTTCCGTATGTGACGCAGGAAGAGGGCTATCCGGGGCTGATCGTGCACGGCCCGCTGATCGCCACGCTGCTGCTCGATCTCGTGCATCGCGAACGGCCCGACGCCACGGTCGCGACCTTCGCGTTTCGTGCCGTGCGTCCGACCTTCGCGGGCAACGCGTTCACGCTTTGCGGCTTGCCCGCAGCGGACGGCCGCTCCGTCGAACTGTGGGCGAAAGACCACGACGGCTATCTGACGATGCAGGCCACGGCGACGTTCGCCTGAACGTTCAATTCTTTCACGCATTCTCTACGCAGACAGACTCATGACCGATCATCCCAGCCGCACGCTCGCGGCGTTCGCGGCGACGCTCGACTATCGCGCGATTCCGGCGCACGTCGTCGAACGCACCGTCAATCTTTATGTCGACTGGCTCGGCTCCGCGCTCGGCGGCAAGGGCGCGCGTCCGGTCGAAACGATCGCGCGTTTCGCGCGCACGGCGCGCGGCGCGCAAAGCGCGAGCGATGCGTGCGATGTCGTGATCGATCGCACGCGCACCACGCCGTATTTCGCCGCGATGATCAACGGCGCGGCCTCGCATTTCGTCGAGCAGGACGACGTGCATAACGGCTCCGTGCTGCATCCGGCTACCGTGGTGTTTCCGGTGACGCTGGCCCTGGCGCAGTCGCTCGGTGCGTCGGGGGCGGAATTTATCGCGGCGTCGGTGGCGGGTTATGAAGTCGGCATTCGCGTCGGCGAATTCATGGGGCGCTCGCACTACAAGATCTTCCACACGACGGGCACGGTCGGGACGATCGCGGCGGCCGCAGCGGCGGGACGCCTGCTCAAGCTCACGCCCGAGCAGATGCTCGACGCGTTCGGCTCGGCAGGCACGCAGGCGAGCGGCCTGTGGGAATTCCTGCGTGACGCCGCCGATTCGAAGCAGCTGCATACGGCGATGGCCGCCGCGAATGGTTTGATGGCGGCGCAACTCGCGGCGGATGGCTTTCGCGGCGCGCAGCGCATTCTCGAAGGCGCGCAAGGGATGGCGGCGGGCATGTCGAGCGACGCCGATCCTGCGAAGCTCGTCGATCGTCTCGGCGAACGCTGGGCGACCGTCGAGACCTCGTTCAAGTATCACGCGGCGTGCCGCCACACGCATCCGGCGGCCGATGCCTTGCTCGCGGTGATGGCCGAGCATCGCCTCACGCCCGCCGATATCGCCGCCGTGACCGCGCACGTGCATCAGGGCGCCATCGACGTGCTCGGCAACGTGGTGGTGCCGAGCACGGTGCACCAGGCGAAGTTCAACATGGGCACGGTGCTGGGCCTCTGCGCGTATCGCGGCTATGCGGGCGTGAACGAATTCGAGCACGGCTATGCCGAAGCCGATATCGCGGCGTTCCGCGAGCGCGTGACGATGGCGCTCGACGAGGAAGTGGATCGCGCGTATCCGGCGCGCTGGATCGGCAAGGTGACGGTCACGACGCACGACGGCCGCACGCTGCACGGACGCGTCGACGAACCGAAGGGCGATCCCGGCAATACGCTCTCGCGCGACGAGATCGCTTCGAAGTTCGTGCGTCTCGCGGCGTTCTCGCACGCGGCGAGCGAAGCGCAGGCGCGTGCGTTGCTCGACGATGCCTGGGCGATTGCGGAGTGCGCGCGCGTGGGCGCGTTGTTTGAGTCGGGCGAGACGAAGGCAGCAGCAAAAGCAGCCGCATAAGCACCATTCGCTGATTCGATGAAAACGCAAAAAACGCCGGAATTTCCGGCGTTTTTTTATGGCGCGTCGTGCGATGCTACCGCCGTTTATCCCGCACGAAACGCAAGGCGAAACGCACGAGTTTCGGCACGGTTTCTGGCCGCTGCAAACGCGTGTCGTAACCCGCGAAACGCCGGTCGTTTTCCGCGAGACACAGGCGCATGAGTTCCGGCACGCTGATATCGACGTCGCTGACCGACTGCGCGCCGTTCATCGTGAAGTTGTTGTCTTGCCGATGCTCGTTGCCGTCGGCGTCCATCGCGCGCGCGAGTCCCACGCGCTCCCAGCACAGAAAGACCCACACGGCGGCGACGCGCAATTCGAAGCGGATACGTTGCCACCACGACAGCCGCGCGCGATGCCACGCCGCCCAGTTGGCGAACAGCAGGATATGGCGGCACTCTTCCTGCATGACCGGTTCGAACGTGTCGATCAGTTCGGGCGGAAAGAGCCCCGAGCGTTTGGCGACTTCGAAGAGGCCGAAGGCGAAGAAACTGTCCACGCATTCGCTGTAGCCGGTGACGAGATAGGCCCATTCGGCGTCCTTCGGCAGCACGTAGGGCGGCTCGCTTGCGAGCGCGATGCCGTAGGCCGCAACGAGACGCGAGAGCACGTCCTTGTGCCGGCTCTCTTCCCATGCGTTGAGCGCGAGCGCCGCGCGCATGTCGGGGTCGTCGAGCGTGGCGGCATAGGCGGCCATGCGCAGGCGCGCCTTGCCCTCGGTCTGCACGGCGATGTCCCAGATCGGCAGTTCGACGATGCGCTTGAGCGCGGCCGGTTCGAGCACGGGCCATTCGAGCACGGCAGGCCGGTACGGATTGAAGGTCTCGCGGAACATGCGGCAGGTCTCGCGACGATGCAGCGCCGTGCCTGGCGTGAGCGGACCGCTTGCATCGCTGGTCCAGTGGCGCGTGGTGTAGTCCGCTGCGTCGAGCGCCTGACGATCCGGACGATGCTGCGGCAACCGCGGCGCGCTGAAGCCCGGTATGAGCCGCGCGGTGTCGAAACTGTCGATGACCTGATCGTCCATCAGAAAACATCTCCAGGCTGAGCGTAATGCCAAAAAACATGTAATAAAAAACGAATGCGGCCTGAATGGATTATTCGAGCGGATTGAAAATCGCTTCAGATCGTTTCGCGGAATTGTTCGACCGCTGTCCTCAATATTTTCCGGTAATTGTGTCACCGTTCGGCGAACGTCGCGCGCAAGCGGGATGGATCGAGATCAGGCAAATCGGCTTGAATTGAAGGCCGAACTCGCCTACCCAAATGGCTTTGGAGCTTGACCCTGTTTTCCGCGTCAACGCGTGTCGAGCGCATGAGGATCGTTGCATTCGCCGAAACGATAGCCGGAAGGGTTTCGATAAAAAGCATAATGAAGATGAATATCGACATTCGTCATGTGACAGAAAAATAAGCGCAAATGCCGCGATGAATTAAATGGCGCAGATACAGCGCGTCATTGCGCTATTCGATATAGCCTGTGACAGATGTTTGATTCGCTGCAACACGGCGAATCCGTTTTACTCATCAGAAGGCAGTCGAAACAGGGGGCGTCGCGCGGGCTCGTCATCAAGGCGATGCCACGCGACGCCGGAGCCAGCCTTAACCGGAAGCTTGCCCGTGCGCATCCTGTCGATATTCGGAACGCGGCCAGAAGCCATCAAGATGGCGCCGCTCGTGAAGCGTCTTGAAGCGGAGCCCGGCGTGCAGTCGGTCGTCTGCGTGACCGGCCAACATCAGAGCATGTTGCAGCAGGTGCTCGACCTGTTCGGCATCGTGCCCGCGCATAACCTCGCCGCCATGACCACCAATCAGACGCTGAACGGCCTCGCCGCGCGACTGTTCACCGGTCTCGACGACGTGCTCGCCGCCGAGCAACCCGAACGCGTGCTCGTGCACGGCGATACCACCACGAGCATGGTCGGCGCGCTCGCGTCGTTTCATCGGCGCATTCCGGTCGGTCACGTGGAAGCGGGCCTGCGCACCGGCAATCTCTTCGAGCCCTGGCCCGAGGAAATGAACCGGCGCGTGGTGGACGTGGTGAGCGATCTGCTGTTCGCGCCCACCGCAAGCTCGCAGGCGAATCTCGACGCGGAGGCGCTCACGGGCCGCGTGGTCGTCACGGGCAACACCGTGATCGACGCCTTGCGCCTGATGTGCGAGCGGCTCGACAGCGACACCGCGATGCGCGCGCGCATCGACGCGCAGTTTCCGTTTCTCGAACCCGAAGGCGAGGGGCGGCCGCTGCTGCTCGTCACGGGGCATCGGCGCGAGAGTTTTGGCGCGGGCTTCGAACATATCTGCGCGGCACTCGCGGCGCTGGCGCAGACCGGCAAGATGCAGATCGTCTATCCCGTGCACCTGAATCCGAACGTGCGCGGCCCCGTGCTCGCCACGCTCGGCAACGCGCCCAATGTGACGCTCACCGATCCGCTCGACTATCCCGAGTTCGTGCGGCTCATGCAGCGCGCGGCGATCGTGCTGACCGATTCGGGCGGCGTGCAGGAAGAAGCGCCCGCGCTCGGCAAGCCGGTGCTCGTGATGCGCGACGTCACCGAGCGGCCCGAGGCGCTCGCGGCGGGCACGGTGAAGCTCATCGGCACCGACCGCGTGGCGATCGAGCGCGCCGTGCTCGAACTCGTCGACGACGAAGAAGAGCGCCGTGCGTTCGCGCGACGCGTGAATCCATATGGCGACGGCCATGCGTCGGAGCGCATCGTCGCGGCGCTGGTGGGCAAGCCGTTCACGCCCTTCGCGAGCCGCGCGTTGCCCGGTTATCTGCATCCGGTGCTCGCCGCGCGGGCGGACGCCTAGCGCATGCCTCGCGCCCATCTGAAGCACGCCGATCGCATCGTGCGGGGTTCGCGCCGCGCCGACCAACATGAGGTCCATGACGTGATATCGAATTCGACTTCGCATCGGGTAGGGACGACGAGCGCGCGCGGCCCGAAGCGCGTGCCGGTCTGGCTGAACGGCGCGCTGCTGCAAGCGCTGGGCGCGATGAGCGTCGCGTGGTGCGTGCCGGCGCAGGCCGCGCCCG
>NZ_JAAGPN010000097.1:0-30464 GCF_017104805.1 Paraburkholderia sp. Ac-20347
CGATCGCGCACCGGCTGTCGGCGTGGCGCGCGTTCTATCGCTGGTATGCGGGGCGCGTCGAGCTCGACGCGAATCCCGTCGCCGCCGTGCGTGCGCCCAAGCGCGCGAAGACGCTGCCCAAGGCGCTGTCCGTCGACGATGCCACGCGCCTCATGGAAGCGCCGCCGCCCGCGAGCACGGGCGCGGACAACCTCGAAACGCTGCGCGATCACGCGATGCTCGAACTGTTCTACTCGTCGGGCCTGCGCCTCGCGGAACTGGTCGGGCTCGACGTGCGCTATATCCGCCGCGACGGTTACGAGTCGTCGAGCTGGTTCAAGCGCGACGCCGCCGAAGTCGAAGTGCACGGCAAGGGCAACCGCCATCGCATGGTGCCGGTCGGCAGCAAGGCGCTCGCTGCGCTCGACGCGTGGCTCGCCGTGCGCGACGCCTGGATCAAGCACGACGACGCGCCGCTGTTCGTTTCCGTGCGCGGCAACCGCATGGCGCCCGGCGTGGTGCGCGAGCGCGTCAAGCGCGCGGCGCTCGCGGCGGGCATTCCGGCGAACGTGCATCCGCACGTGCTGCGGCACTCGTTCGCCACGCATCTGCTGCAATCGAGCGGCGATCTGCGCGCCGTGCAGGAACTGCTGGGCCATGCGAGCATTTCGGCCACGCAGGTCTACACGTCGCTCGATTTCCAGCATCTCGCCAAGGTCTACGACAACGCCCACCCACGCGCGAAGAAGCGCGATTAGGGGGCACTCGGGGGGCGCTCAGGGGACGATCAGTCGGCCTCCGGCGCGACCGGCCCGAACACTCCGGCGCGCGCGTGATCCTGAGCGACACGCGGCGCGCCCGCAAGCGGCAGGCGCAACGCCCGCCGCCGCATCACCTTTAGCGAAGCCATCATGAATATCGTCACCCTCAAGCCGTCGAAAGAAAAATCCCTGCTGCGCCGCCATCCCTGGGTCTACGCGAACGCGATCGACCGCGTCGAAGGCAAGCCCGCGTCCGGCGCCACGGTGATCGTGCGCGCCCACGACGGCCGCTTCCTCGCGCGCGCCGCCTACAGCCCGCATTCGCAGATCCGCGCGCGCGTCTGGAGCTTCGACGAAAACGAACCCATCGACCACGCGTTCTTCAAGCGCCGCGTGCAGCGCGCGCTCGCCCATCGTCAGGCGATGGTGCGCGACACCGGCGCCGTGCGTCTGATCTTCGGCGAGGCGGACGGCCTGCCCGGCCTGATCGTCGACTGGTACATCGAGGACGTCGCGCAGAACCCGCGCGGCCAGCTGGTCTGCCAGTTCATGGCGGCGGGCGTCGAGGCGTGGAAGGAAGCGATCGTCAACGCGCTGACCTCGGCGACCGGCTGCCCGAACGTCTACGAGCGCTCGGACGTCTCGATCCGCGACAAGGAAGGGCTCGAACAGATCACCGGCCTGCTCGCCGGCGACGAACCGCCCGAAACGATCATCGCGAACGAAAACGGCGTGCGTTATCACGTCGACGTGCGCAACGGCCACAAGACCGGCTTCTATGTCGATCAGCGCGACAACCGCGCGCTCGTGCAGACCTATGCGCAAGACCGCGACGTGCTCAACTGCTTCTGCTACACGGGCGGCTTCTCGCTCGCGGCGATGAAGGGCGGCGCGAAACGCGTGGTGTCGATCGACTCGTCGGGCGAGGCGTTGAACACCGCGCAGAAGAACGTGCAGGCCAACGGCTTCGACGCCGGGCGCGCCACCTGGCTCGACGCCGACGCGTTCAAGACGCTGCGCCGGCTGCACGAAGAAGGCGAGCGCTTTGACCTCGTGGTGCTCGATCCGCCGAAGTTCGCGGCGTCGCGCGAGCACGTGGACCGCGCCGCGCGTGCCTACAAGGACATCAATCTGACCGGTTTCAAGCTGCTGCGTCCGGGCGGCCTGCTGTTCACGTATTCGTGCTCGGGCGCGATCGACGCGGAGCTGTTCCAGAAGATCGTCGCGGGCGCGGCCGCCGACGCGAAGGTCGATGCGCGCATCATCAAGCGCCTCGGCGCGGGCGTCGATCATCCGCTGCTCACGGCGTTCCCGGAAGGCGAGTATCTGAAGGGCCTGCTGTTGCAAATCGCCTGAAGCGGCCTTATCTGCGGCTGGGTTCGCAAGCGGCGCGCGCGGGCATCATCGATACGAACTTGAAGCGCGGACCCGAAGCGCGGATTCGACCCCGAATCGCCTTCGCGTGTCCATTGAATCGAAGCCGCGCCAGCGCCCTCGCCGCAGATATGTTCCAATAGGTGGTTATGTTGTAACACCGCGAGATTCCGGCACGCGGGCGCTTGCGCCGCGCCGCCCATACGAGACACTTACCAGGCAAAGAGCATGGCAAACAGCATGATTCCCGTCACCATCCTGACCGGCTTCCTCGGCAGCGGCAAGACCACGCTGCTCAAGCGCATCCTCGGCGAAAACCACGGCATGAAGATCGCCGTGATCGAGAACGAATTCGGCGAAGAGAATATCGACAACGAAATTCTCGTGCAGGACAGCAACGAGCAGATCATCCAGATGAGCAACGGCTGCATCTGCTGCACGATCCGCGGCGACCTCTCGCGCGTGCTCGCCGACCTCGCGCAGCAAAAGCGCGACGGCAAGCTCGACTTCGAGCGCGTCGTGATCGAGACGACGGGCCTTGCGAATCCGGGTCCGGTCGCGCAGACCTTCTTCATGGATAACGAGATCGCCGACGAATTCCTGCTCGACGCGATCATCACGCTGGTCGACGCCAAGCACGGCAACAAGCAGCTCGACGAGCACGAAGTGGTGCAGCGCCAGGTCGGTTTCGCCGACCGCCTGTTCATCACGAAGGCCGACCTCGTCGACGCGAAGGAAGTCGCCGATCTGCGTCACCGCGTGCTGCACATGAACCCGAAGGCGCAGGTGCGCGAGGTGAATTTCGGCGAAGCGGACATCAAGGAAGTGTTCGATCTGCGCGGCTTCAATCTGAACGCCAAGCTCGAAATCGATCCCGACTTCCTCGCCGAGGACGAGCACGACCACGCGCACGATCATCACGATCACGGCCATGAACACGGCCACGGTCACGATCACGGCGACCACGCCGATTGCGATCACGACCACGGCAAGTGCACGCACGAAGGCCACGACCACGGCCATCACCACCACCATGCGCACCACGACGACAAGATCAAGTCGTTCGTCTACCGCAGCGACAAGCCGTTCGATCCGAACCGCCTCGAGGACTTCCTCGGCGGCATCCTGCAGATCTACGGTGAGCGCCTGCTGCGCTACAAGGGCGTGCTCTACATGAAGGGCGTGGACCGCAAGGTCGTGTTCCAGGGCGTGCACCAGATGATGGGCAGCGACCTCGCGGCCAAGTGGCTGCCGGTCGAGAAGAAGACCAGCAAGATGGTGTTCATCGGCATCGAACTGCCTCAGGACCTGATCACCGACGGCCTCGACGCCTGTCTCGTGAAGTAAGCGACGCTCACTGAGCGCGACGCCCGGCTGCTCGCCGGGCGTTTTTGTTTGCACGCGCCACGATCGCGGGGCAAACGCGGGCCTGGAAGCGCGCGAGTTTGCCCGAAGTTGACCTCAGGTTAGCCTCAAGTCGGCCTCAGGTTGCCCTGAAATCGGCCGTAAACTGACCGGAAACCGCGCGGAAGTCCGCCTAAAGCACCTCTTAGCGGCCTCAAAAGCGCTTTTCTGGCGACGATTCACGCATCAGGCGTCAAATAACGTACCCGACCATCGCTTTTTCACGATTGGCGCGTTATATTTTCTGGATATCGATCGCCGGACGAAGGCTGCTGACGCAGGGATTTCCCGCTTGCAGCGTGAGTTTGCGGTTCGGTTACAATACGGCCCCACTGGAAGACAGGGCGCCCGCCGGAAATGGCTCGACAAGCTATCCGGAAAAAACGCGCCTCCCCGGCCGCGCATCGCGTCGCAGCGCGCAGCCGGTACGAAATATGCCTCAGGAGCATCTGAAGAACGGTTTCCAGAGGAGTTCGGCCCCGCAGCGGCGCTCAGGCGTCAGCGACGAACCATCGTCGTGCCCGCCAGCGCGCAGTTTGTGGCGCGCGAGCAGCGCGCGCAAACGTGGTCAAAGCCACTGCGGGCAACACCCAAGTGCAGGCAAGATGTGCCAGTTTTGCCTCACTCATTGAAGAAGCAAGCCAGATGACGACGAAACGACTCTTGACCGAAGCCGAAATCCTGAAGATGAGCGACAAGGATTACATGAACGAGGATCAGCTCGCCTTCTTCAAGAACCGGCTCGAACAGCTGCAGGCGGAAATCCTCCGCAATGCGGGCCAGACCACCGAGAATCTGCGCGAAACCGTGATCGTTCCCGATCCGGCCGACCGCGCGACGATCGAAGAAGAGCACGCGCTCGAACTGCGCACGCGCGACCGCGAGCGCAAGCTGCTGAAGAAGGTGCAGCAGTCGCTCGCGCGCATCGACTCCGGCGACTACGGCTGGTGCGAGGAAACGGGCGAGCCGATCGGCATCCCGCGTATGCTCGCGCGCCCGACCGCCACGCTCTCGCTCGAAGCGCAAGAGCGTCGCGAACTGCGCCAGAAGCTGTTCGGCGACTGATTGGCCGCCGGCGGCGCCACGCGGCGCGTGCCGGATCGACTGCCTTCTTTCGAAGCGCACGGAGTCCCGTGCGCTTTTTCATTTGCATCACGTCCCCGCCTCTCCCGCGTTTTCCGTTCCCTCCCTCATTGCTTCGCGCGGCGCGAGCGGCCCGAGCACCACGCCGGATCGCATGCCGTCACGGCTTTTCTGCGCTGTCAGACCTTGAACTGCCCGCTGCCGCCCTAAACTTCTACCGACACGCCCGCTCGCGCGCCTCGCGCCGCGTACGGCGCGTAACCGGATCCGCAGGCGCGGCGCGCATGCCGCCGCGCGAAGTCCACGCAACACGCTGGCATCAACGGTAAAAAGGAACGCACATGGAGCAATATCACGGCACGACCATCGTATCCGTGCGACGCGGCGACAAAGTCGCCCTCGGCGGCGACGGTCAGGTCACCCTCGGCAACATCGTCATGAAGGGTGGCGCGAAGAAGGTGCGGCGCATCTACGGCGGCAAGGTGATGGTCGGCTTCGCCGGCGGCACCGCCGACGCGTTCTCGCTGCTCGACCGCTTCGAAGCCAAGCTCGAAAAGCATCAAGGCAATCTCACCCGCGCAGCCGTCGAGCTCGCGAAGGACTGGCGCACCGACCGCATGCTGCGTCGTCTCGAAGCGATGCTGATCGCCGCCGACGCCACCACCACGCTCGTCATCACCGGTAACGGCGACGTGCTCGATCCCGAAGAAGGCATCTGCGCCATCGGTTCGGGCGGCGCGTATGCGCAGGCCGCGGCCCGCGCGCTCATGCAGAACACCGACCTCTCGCCGCGCGAGATCGTCGAAAAGTCGCTCGAAATTGCCGGCGACATGTGTATCTACACGAATCACAACCGCGTGATCGAGACGATCGAGTAAGCGTACCCAGACCGAACCGACGAGAAGGAATCAGGATGAGCACCATGACCCCCGCCGAGATCGTCTCGGAACTCGACAAGCACATCATCGGCCAGGCGAAAGCGAAAAAGGCCGTGGCCGTCGCGCTGCGCAACCGCTGGCGCCGCCAGCAGGTCGCCGACCCGCTGCGCCAGGAAATCACGCCGAAGAACATCCTCATGATCGGGCCGACGGGCGTCGGCAAGACCGAAATCGCGCGCCGTCTGGCGAAGCTCGCCGACGCGCCCTTCATCAAGATCGAAGCCACCAAGTTCACC
Source organism: Paraburkholderia sp. Ac-20347 (assembly GCF_017104805.1). Taxonomy (NCBI): domain Bacteria; kingdom Pseudomonadati; phylum Pseudomonadota; class Betaproteobacteria; order Burkholderiales; family Burkholderiaceae; genus Paraburkholderia; species Paraburkholderia sp. Ac-20347. The sequence continues at coordinate 5,776 of NZ_JAAGPN010000097.1, forward strand.
GAAGTGGGCTACGTGGGCCGCGACGTCGACAGCATCGTGCGCGATCTGATCGAAATCGCCGTGAAGCAGACGCGCGAAACGGAAATGCGCAAGGTGCGCAGCAAGGCCACCGATCAGGCCGAAGACCGCATTCTCGACATCCTGCTGCCGAGCGCGCGCCCGGTCGGCTTCGGTTCGTCCGACGCGTCGACGTCGGCGCCGGCAGAAGGCGGCGACAACGCCACGCGCCAGACCTTCCGCAAGCGCCTGCGCGAAGGCCAGCTCGACGACAAGGAAATCGAACTCGACGTCGAGATGCCGCAAGCGGGCATGGACATCATGGGGCCGCCGGGCATGGAAGACATGACCGAGCAGATCCGCTCGATGTTCGCCAATCTCGGCGGCGGCAAGAAAACGCGCCGCAAGGTGAAGGTCAAGGAAGCGCTCAAGCTGATCACCGACGAAGAAGCGGCCAAGATGCTCAATGACGAAGAGGTCAAGCAGAAGGCCGTGCAGAACGTCGAGCAGAACGGCATCGTGTTCCTCGACGAAATCGACAAGATCGCCTCGCGCAACAACGAAGGCGCCGGTGGCGGCGAAGTCTCGCGCCAGGGCGTGCAGCGCGATCTGCTGCCGCTCGTGGAAGGCACCACCATCAACACGAAGTACGGGATGATCAAGACCGATCACATCCTGTTCATCGCGAGCGGTGCGTTCCATCTGTCGAAGCCGAGCGATCTGATCCCCGAACTGCAGGGGCGTTTCCCGATTCGCGTGGAACTGGAATCGCTGTCCGTGAAGGACTTCGAAGCGATTCTGGTTTCGACCGACGCCAGCCTCGTGAAGCAGTATCAGGCGCTGCTCGCGACCGAAGACGTGCAGCTCGACTTCGCGGAAGACGGCATTCGCCGCCTTGCGGAAATCGCCTACTCGGTCAACGAGAAGACCGAGAACATCGGCGCGCGACGCCTTTACACCGTCATCGAAAAGCTGCTGGAAGACGTGTCGTTCGCGGCTGGCAACCATGCGGGCCAGAGCGTGACGGTGGACGCCGCCTACGTCGACAAGGCGCTCGGCGAAGTCGCGCAGGACGAAGATCTGTCGCGCTACGTGCTCTGATCGTCACGCGTCTCGCCAATGAAAAAAGCCCTGCAATGCAGGGCTTTTTTCATGGCTGCGCCGTGACGCTTACTGCTTGACCGGCCGCTTCGCGAGCTTGCGTTGCAGCGTGCGACGGTGCATGTTGAGCGCGCGCGCCGTGGCGGAAATGTTGCCGCCGTGCTCGGCCAGCACGCGCTGGATGTGCTCCCATTCGAGGCGCGCAACCGACAGCGGCGTGGGATGCTCGATGGCCGCTTCGGCTTGCAGCGCGCTCGCGTCGCTTTGCAGTGCCGAGAGAATCATTTCGACGTTCGCGGGCTTGGCCAGATAGTTGTCCGCGCCGTCTTTCACCGCCTGCACCGCCGTGGCGATGCTCGCGTAACCCGTGAGCACCAGCATGCGTGCGTCGGGCTGCAGGTCGCGCAGCGGCGCGATCAGCGACAGGCCCGAGTCGTTGCCCAGATGCAGGTCGACGGTGATTTGCGCAAACTTCTGCTGGTTCGCGAAGCGCACCGCCTCGTCGGCGTTGTGCGCCTGCTGGACCTGAAAGCCGCGCCGTGTGAGACCGCGTGTCAGGATGTCGGAGAAGACTTCGTCGTCGTCGATCACCAGAAAATTCATATCGCTCATGCCACATTCTCCGTGTTGTTTAGGCCGCGTCGGGCCGGGCCGGCCCCTCGCCTGATTCAATATCCGGACCCTTGGCCGCCGCGCCATTGCGCGAGCCCGCAACCTGGTCCGTCTCGCCCGGCGATGCCGGCGCCTGTGCCGGGCCGCCCGTTTTCACGGGCACCCGCAGCACCGCACGCGTCCCGCGCGCCTTGCGCGCGCGCGTGCCGCCGCCCACCGCGGCCGCAGCACTCGCTGCGACTCCTCCACTGCTCCCTTCGGACACGCCGCCCTCGGACGACGCGCCGGCCGACGTCGCGTCGGTCAGTTCGATCGAACCGCCCAGCCGCGCCGCCGACGAAAACGCCAGATAGAGCCCGACGCCGTGACCGCCCTGCGTGCTGTCCACAGGTGCGGCGCCCAGCGAGGCGCGCAGTGAAGCCGGAATGCCCGGACCCGCGTCGCAGACTTCGAAATCGATAAAGTCGTTCAGGCGCGGCGACGGATACGCGCGCAGCGAGACGAAGTCGCGGCTCGCGCGCGCGGCGTTGTCGAGCAGAATAGTGAGGATCTGGCCGACCGCGACGGTGTCGTCGAGGCTCAGATCGGCGGGCGGTTCGCCCTGCAATTCGAACTTCACGTGCGGATGGCGCAGACGCCATTGCTCGACGAACGGCCCGAGCCATTCGCCCACGACCTGACGGCTGCCCGCCGACGAGGCGCGGCTGCGCAGGCGCGCGAGCGCGGAGGTGCAGAGCGTGATCTGCTTGTCGAGCAGTTCGAGATCAGCGCCGTAGGGCGCGAGACCTTTGTCGGTACGCGCGATGTCGCGCAGCTCTTCGGTGAGCATGGAAATGGTGGAGAGCGGCGTGCCGATCTCGTGCGCGACCGTGGCCGCCTGCACGCCGAGCGCGACCGCGCGTTCGTCGCGCAGGAGGCGCTGCTGCGCGTCGGCGAGCGCGTATTCGCGCTGGCGCAACGCACGCGACATCCGCGCGACGAACCAGACGATGAGCGCCACGCTCACCATGAAGTTCACCCACGTGCCGGCGCGGTAGTAGTCGAACAGGTTCGACGGGTTGTCGAGGTTGAGCGGTACGTTGTCGAAGCCGAGCAGCACGTAGCAGGCGACCGCGAAGCACGCGAGCCACGCCGTGAGATACCAGGGCAGCACGGCCGCCGCGATCGCGAGCGAAGGCAGATAGAGCGAGACGAACGGATTGGTCGTGCCGCCCGAAAGGAACAGCAGCGCCGAGAGCGCGCCGAGGTCGACCCAGATCTGGCCGAACAGTTCGAGATTGGATTCGGGACGGTCCTGCGTGACGCGCAGCCAGGTGACGCCGTTGAACGCCACTTCGAGGGCGATCACGAACAGCATGGCAGGCAGCGGCAGTTGCACGCCGAAGAAAAATTGCACGAACGCAATCGTGCAGAGCTGGCCGATGATGGCGAGACTGCGCAGCCAGAACAGATGGCTGAGATTGACGCGAGCACTGACGGTTATTCGATGCATGCTGTCAGTTTACCTGTTCGTACTTGTCCGATTCCTTAACCTGAGCAGCTTTGTTTGAATATTGCTCATAGTCGAATCTGCTCGAAAAAGATTTGCCTGAAGCCGCATTAATCATCTAAGGCCGATAAAAACATGCAAACGGATACCCACGATCCGCTTCAGCCGGTAAGGAATCTCTTCCTCGATTTCGTCGATGCCGCCGTGCGGGCGGACCCGGCACAGACGGCACCCGAAGAAGCCCATGCACTGCTAACCAATATGCGCGCCACACTGCTCGCGCTCGGCGACGACGCGCTGATCGGCATCGCCGCCGAGGTGAAGGAACCCGCCAAAGCCCACGCCGCACTGCGGATTGCGCTGGCCGTGGCCCGCCTCGCGCCCACTCGCGTGGCGGCGCAATTCGCCGCCGGACTCGCCCTGCAATTCGCGAATCGTCATGCCGATGCCGTCGAACCATACCGCCGCGCGCTCGCAATCGACCAAACGTTTCCAAATCTTCGCAACAATCTTGCAATCTCGTTGATGCTTATCAATTCTGAGAGAAGCGAGATCGATCGGCTTCTCGAAGAAGCCGTCGCGGCCGATCCGAACGACAGTCGGGCATGGGTCAACCTCGCGTTGCTGCGTCCGACCGACATCGATCTTGCGCGACCTCATGACGCAGCCCGGCGAGCCATCGCGCTCGCGCCGCACGACCCGCTCGCGCTCAACAACTACGCGATGGTGTGCAAGGAAGCGCAAGACTGGGACGAAGCGGAACGCATGGCGCGCGCCGCCTGCGAGTATGCGCCCAACGGGGCCTCGTCGCGTTTCAATCTGGCGATTCTGCAGCTCCTGCGCGGCGCTTATGCCGAAGGCTGGGCCGGCCACGAACTGCGCTGGCAGGGTTCGCGCGAACTCGCGGCGGGACGGCCCGCGTTTCCGAAACCGCAATGGCGCGGCGAACCGCTCGCCGGGCGCACGCTGCTGCTGTGGGGCGAACAGGGCATGGGCGACCTGCTGCAATTCGCCCGCTACGTGCCGATGCTCGCCGAACGCGTGCATCGCGAAGGCGGAAAACTGGTCTGGAATTCGTTTCCGCAGATGGGCGCGCTGCTCTCGCGCAGCCTCGGCGCCGATTGCGATCTCTATTGCGCGGGCGGTCCGGTCGAAGCGCTGCCGCCGTATGACTGCGAGGTGTCGCTGCTGAGCCTGCCGTTCCTCTTCGAGACGCGCGAGGACACCATTCCCGGTCCCGCCGCCTATCTCGCGCCCGATCCGGCGCGCGCCGCTTACTGGCACGAACGGCTCGCCGCCGATGCCGGCCAGCGCCGCCTGAAAGTCGGCCTCGCCTGGACCGGCAGCCTCACGCATCAGCGCAATCCGTTCCGGCGCGTCGGGCTGGAGCGCTTCGCGCAGGCGTTTGCGGGCCTGCACGCCGACGTGGCGTTCTACTCGCTGCAGCCGGGCGCGCAAGCCGACGTCGAGGCGGCGCGCGCGGCGGGCTTCGAGATCGCCGATTACAGCGCCGAATGGCCCGACTTCGACGACACCGCCGCCTTCGTCGACGGACTCGATCTGGTGATTTCGGTGTGTACGTCGGCGGCGCATCTGGCGGGCGCGCTCGGCAAGCGCACGTGGGGGCTGCTCGACGTGAATCCGCATTGGGTCTGGCAGCTCGATCGCCGTGACAGCCCGTGGTATCCGAATACCACGCTGTATCGGCAGAAGCAGTTCCGCGACTGGCAGCCCGTGCTCGACGCCGTCAGCGCCGATCTGGCCGGACTCGCCCGCGCGCATCGCGAGGCGCTTGCGTAGGCCGGGTCAGGAACCGGCGCGCGGTATCAACGGCCCGGCGAGCTTCCTGACGGCGTCCGCTCCGAGGCGACCGCGGCGGCGAGACATTCGGGACACAGACAGCGGCCGCGCGGATCGAGCTGACTCGCGGGCAATGCAGGCAGCGACTTGCACCAGCAGTCGAACGGCTCAGCGTGGCGGCCGCAGTCGAAGCGGTTGCCGCAGCGCGGACAGCGGACGCTGCGGGGGGTGTCCGAAGAGGTGTCCCGAGTCGCGGACTGCGTGGCGGCGTGGGGCCTGGAGGCGGTCATGGCGCGCTCCTCGTGTGCCGGCGTCGGCGGTAGGGAAATGATGCCACAGCGCAGCGCACGTCCGGGCGGCCGCGCGGCCCGTTGGTTCCAGACAACGCATCGCGCGCGGGCAGCCGCCCATTCCCCACCGCGACATCGCCGCTCAAAGGAATAAATTTCCCGATATCGACAATGAATTAGTGCATTTTCCCAAAATTACGAGCGCGGCTGTAAGCCTGCCGCACTGCAACGCCGCCGTCGCTAAAAGCCGGTCGCAAACCCTGTTGCGCCGCGCCAGTCCTGTACAATTCGGCCTGTTTGACCCGCACAGACCCGCGCGGCCGGTTACACCGGATTCTTCGCGCTTTTCGTCTCGTTTTTGTCCCGTTTTCTGTCAAGTCTCCGCCGCCATGTCCGAGCCTCTCGACCTCACGCAGATCGCGCCCACCCTGAAAGCCGAAATTCTGGCCGAAGCGCTGCCCTATATCCGTCAGTACCACGGTAAGACCGTGGTCATCAAATACGGCGGCAACGCCATGACCGAAGAGCGGCTCAAGCAAGGCTTCGCGCGCGACGTGATCCTGCTGAAGCTCGTGGGCATCAACCCGGTCATCGTGCACGGCGGCGGCCCGCAGATCGACACGGCGCTGAAAAAGATCGGCAAGCAAGGCACCTTCATCCAGGGCATGCGCGTCACGGATGAAGAAACCATGGAAGTCGTCGAGTGGGTGCTCGGCGGCGAGGTGCAGCAGGACATCGTCACGCTGATCAACCATTTCGGCGGCCACGCGGTCGGCCTGACCGGCAAGGACGGCGGCCTGATCCACGCGCGCAAGCTGATGATGCCGGACCGCGACAACCCCGGTCAGTACATCGACATCGGCCAGGTGGGCGAGGTCGAGGCGATCAACCCGGCCGTCGTGAAGGCGCTTCAGGACGACGCGTTCATTCCGGTCATTTCGCCGATCGGCTTCGGTGAAGACGGTCTGTCGTACAACATCAACGCCGACCTCGTGGCGGGCAAGCTCGCGGTCGTGCTCAACGCCGAGAAGCTCGTCATGATGACGAACATCCCCGGCGTGATGGACAAGTCGGGCAATCTGCTGACCGATCTTTCGGCGCGCGAGATCGACGCGCTGTTCGAGGACGGCACGATTTCCGGCGGCATGCTGCCGAAGATCTCGTCGGCGCTCGACGCGGCCAAGAGCGGCGTGCGCTCGGTGCACATCATCGACGGCCGCATCGAGCACTCGGTGCTGCTGGAAATTCTGACCGAACAGCCGTTCGGCACGATGATCCGCTCCCACTGACGCCCCCTCTGCGTTGGCGGCGCCTTGCGCGCCGCCAACGCTGTCTCCCCCATGAACGTGAATCGCCCGCAGTCCAGGTCGCCCAGGCGGCGGCCGACGCGCGCCGCACACCGCCCCGTCTGGCTGTTCGACCTCGACAACACGCTGCACGGCGCGTCGCGCGCGGTCTTTCCGGCCATCAACCGCGGCATGACGCAGTACATCATCGACTCGCTGGGCGTGAGCCGCGACGTCGCGAACCATCTGCGCACGAGCTACACGCACCGCTACGGCGCGGCGCTGCTCGGCCTGCTGCGCCATCACGCCATCGATCCGCACGATTTCCTCAAGGTCGTCCATACCTTCGACGATCTGAGCGCCATGCTGCACGCGGAGCGCGGCCTCGCGCGCATCCTGCGCGCGCTGCCCGGCCGCAAGATCGTGCTGACCAACGGTCCGACCGACTACGCGCACGCGGTGCTCGACGCGCTCGGCATCAAGCGGATCTTCGAGCGCGTGCTGGCCATCGAGCACATGCGCACGCGCGAGCGCTGGCGCGCCAAGCCCGATGCGTCGATGCTGCGCAAGACGCTGCGCGACATCGGCGTGGCCTTCGAGGACGCGATTCTCGTCGAGGACACGCGCGGGCATCTGAAGCGCTACCGCCGCCTCGGCATCCAGACGGTGTGGATCACCGGCCACCTTCCCGTGGCGCTCGCGCGCGGCGGACGGCCTCACTATGTCGACCATCGCATTCGTTCGCTAAAATCGCTGGGACGCGGACTGCGGACCGGGCAACTGCGGGGCCAATCGCGCAAGCCACCGCACAGCGTCACCGGCACGTATCGGCACGTAACAGACTGACCGCGAACGCCGACCGCGCCGCGCCCGACGGACCACGGGCGCGTCATGCAGCACGCAGCACACGAATCCGGAGCAGGCGCTGACGTCAGCGCGCATCCGGACGCACACCACACCGCAAGATTCGACGGCCCGGCGGCCTCGCCGCGGGCCGCGATCCGGACTCAGGGGCGACATTCATGCAGCCGACCGAAACGCGTGACGCAGTCGTAGCAGCAGAATCACCGGACTCAGCCGACGCACCGCCGCGCCGCGCCAGCCGTCCGAAGCCGGGCGAGCGCCGCGTGCACATTCTCCAGACGCTCGCCGCCATGCTGGAAGCGCCGCGCGGCGAGAAGATCACCACCGCCGCGCTCGCCGCGAAGCTGGGCGTCTCCGAAGCGGCGCTGTATCGCCATTTCGCGAGCAAGGCGCAGATGTACGAAGGGCTGATCGACTTCATCGAGCAGACGCTGTTCGCGCTCGTGAACCAGATCGTCGCGAAGGAGCCCAGCGGCATTTTGCAGGCGCGCGCCATTGCCTTGATGCTGGTCCAGTTTTCGGCGAAAAACGCCGGCATGACGCGCGTGCTGACCTGCGAAGCGCTGGTGGGCGAGCACGAGCGCCTCGCCGAACGCGTGAACCAGATGCTCGACCGCATCGAGGCCACGCTGCGCCAGTGCCTGCGCGTGGGCATCGCCGAACTCGCCGAGAGCGCGTCGGCCAACCCCGGCGCAGCGGCCGCGCCAAAAGGTTACGATCCGGCGGTGCGCGCGAATCTGGTGGTGCGCTATGTGATCGGCTGCTGGCACCGTTACGCGCAAAGCGGCTTCACACGCTCGCCCAGCGAGCACGCCGACGAACAGATTCGCGTGATTCTTCAGTAGCGCGGCCGCGCCCGCTCTTTCCGCCTGTCTTGCGGCACGTTCGGCGCGCCTTTTCGCCTGTCGCGGCCGTGCGCTTCATTTCCGCCCGTAAGGAGAAGAACGCATGAACCGTCCCGACACCCGTCCAATTCCTCCCGCCGCCCTGTCCATCCTCGCAGGGCTGTCCGCGCACTGGGGCTGGCTGCTCGCGCGCGGCATCGCCGCCATCGTGTTCGGCGTGCTCGCCTTCATGTGGCCCGGCTTCACCGTCATCACGCTCGCCATCGTCTGGGGCGCCTATGCGATCGTCGACGGCGCGTTCGCGCTGCTCTACGGCGCGCGCGGCGGCGGCACGCGGCGCTGGACCTACGTCGTGGTCGGCCTGATCGGCGTGATCGCGGGTCTCGTGGCGCTCTTCTGGCCCGGCGAGACGGCCATCGTGCTGGTGATGATCATCGGCTTCTGGGCGCTCGCGGTCGGCGTCTTCGAAATCATCTACGCGTTCCAGTACCGCCGCGCGATCGCGCATCCGTGGGCGGTCGGCCTCTCGGGACTGCTCTCCGCCGCCGTGGGCTTCTTCATCGTCATGTTTCCGGGCGCGGGCGCGCTCTCGCTGATCTGGGTGATCGCCGCCTACGCCGTGCTCTACGGCATCCTGATGATCGTCGCCGCGTTCGGGCTGCGGCGCTGGCGCAACACGCATCCGAACGGCGGCTGAGCCTGCGCCGGAGTTGCGTGGATAGCGCACCGCGCGGGCGGCGGCATCGCACGCCGCCGCCCGCGCGCCGCTCCAGCGACAACCCGTCCGCCGCATTGACGCCGGCGTTTTCCGCTATACTCTGCCTTCACTTGCTTCACCCACGCGCCGATTTGCTGACTCGATTGCGGGCGCGTGAACTCCCACGGCATGGGCCCGGAGTTCGATATAAATGCGGCTAAAGAGGTCGTCAGCTGCGCCAACTCTTTCGCACTCCGCGCTCGCCGACACCGTTTAGCCGCCCGAAAAACACAGGCGGAACGAATGGAATCGATCGGCATCGTCGCTCCTCAAACACTGCATTTCGACGAGCCTCTGCAACTGCAGAACGGCACGGCGCTGGCCGGGTACGACCTCGTGGTCGAAACCTACGGCACGCTCAATGCCGCACGCAGCAACGCGGTGCTCGTCTGTCACGCGCTCAATGCGTCGCACCACGTCGCGGGCGTCTACGCGGACAACCCCAAAGACGTCGGCTGGTGGGACAACATGGTCGGACCGGGCAAGCCGCTCGACACCAACCGCTTCTTCGTGATCGGCGTGAACAATCTGGGCTCGTGCTTCGGCTCGACCGGCCCGATGAGCATCGATCCCGCCACCGGCAAGCCCTGGGGCGCGAAATTTCCCGTCGTGACGGTGGAAGACTGGGTCGACGCGCAGGCGCGCGTGGCCGATCGCTTCGGCATCGAGAAGTTCGCGGCGGTGATGGGCGGCAGCCTCGGCGGCATGCAGGCGCTGGCCTGGAGCCTGCGCTATCCGGACCGCCTCGGTCACTGTCTGGTGATCGCCTCCACGCCCAAGCTCTCCGCGCAGAACATCGCGTTTAACGAAGTGGCGCGCTCGTCGATTCTCTCGGACCCGGACTTCCACGGCGGCGACTACTACGCGCACGACGTGAAGCCGAAGCGCGGCCTGCGCGTCGCGCGCATGATCGGCCACATCACGTATCTCTCCGACGACGACATGGCCGAGAAATTCGGCCGCGCGCTGCGCCGCGCCGAGGGCGCGCAGAACGAGTACAACTTCAACTTCGACGTGGAGTTCGAAGTGGAGTCGTATCTGCGCTACCAGGGCGACAAGTTCGCCGATTACTTCGACGCCAACACCTATCTGCTGATCACGCGCGCGCTCGATTACTTCGATCCCGCCCGCACCTTCGACGGCGACCTGACCCGCGCGCTCGCGCACACGAAAGCGAAATATTTCGTGGCGAGCTTCTCGACCGACTGGCGTTTCGCGCCCGCGCGCTCGCGCGAACTCGTGAAGGCGCTGCTCGATCACAATCGTCAGGTGACCTACGCGGAAATCGACGCGCCGCACGGCCACGACGCCTTCCTGCTCGACGACGCGCGCTATCACAACGTGGTGCGCGCCTATTACGAACGCATTGCTGCTGAGGTGGGCGCATGAACCAGAGCGCTTTCGACAGTCTTTCCGCCCGTCCCGACTTTCGCACCATCGCGCGCTGGATCGAACCGCGCTCGAAGGTGCTCGACCTCGGCTGCGGCGACGGCGCGCTGCTTTCGCTGCTCTCCGAAGAGCTCGAATGCACGGGCTACGGCATCGAGATCAACGACGCGGGCGTGCTCGCCTCGACGAAGAACGGCATCAACGTGATCCAGCAGAATCTGGAAGACGGCCTGCGCCTGTTCGAAGACGCGAGTTTCGATTTCGCGATTCTTTCGCAGACGCTGCAGACGATTCACCAGACCGCCGCGATCCTGCGCGAGACGGCCCGCGTGGGCAAGGAATGCATCGTCTCGTTCCCGAATTTCGGTTACTGGCCGCACCGGCTTTCGGTACTGCGCGGGCGCATGCCGGTCTCGAAGTCGCTGCCCTACCAGTGGCACAACACGCCGAACGTGCGCGTGCTGACGGTGAAGGATTTCGAGGCGCTCGCGCCCGAAGTCGGCATCGAAATTCTCGATCGCGCCGTGCTGCATGGGGGCCAGACCGTGCGATGGGGTGTGAACTGGCGTGGTAGTCTTGCGGTCTATCGCGTGAAGAAACGCTGACGCCGGGACCGGCGCCGCGCGTTTCTCGCCGAATTCATCTCGATACACACGCGCCGCCGCCCGACGACATGCCGAATCCGCCCCAAGAGGCCACCAAGCAGGACGCACACGAGGCGCGCCACGCGCCCGCCGCGCACAACCCGCACGACGTTGGCGCTCACGACGCGCACGACCTGTCGGCTCACGAAGACCATCCGGGCTGGCGCGCGTACCTGAACACGCACATGCTGATCTGCGTGTTTCTGGGCTTCACCTCAGGGCTGCCGCTCTTCACGCTCGTCTATCTGGTGCAGGCGTGGCTGCGCTCCGAGGGCGTCAATCTCAAGGAAATCGGCCTCTTCGCGCTGATCCAGTTTCCCTATACCTGGAAATTCGTCTGGGCGCCGCTGATGGACCGCTACGTGCCGCGCCTGCCGGGCTGGAAACCCGGACGCCGCCGCGGCTGGATGCTGGTCACGCAGATTCTCGTGGCGGGCGCGATCGCCACGCTCGGTTTCGTCTCCCCGAAAGAGTCGATCTGGACCGTCGCCGCGCTCACCGCGCTGGTGGCGTTCTTCGGCGCGAGCCAGGACATTTCGGTCGACGCCTACCGGCGCGAACTGCTCAAGGATACCGAACAGGGTCTGGGCAACGCGGTCCACGTGAACGCGTACAAGATCGCGGCGCTCGTGCCCGGCTCGCTCGCGCTGATCCTCTCCGATCACCTGCCGTGGAGCACGGTGTTCGTCGTCACGGCGGCGTTCATGATTCCGGGCATGATCCTCTCGCTGGTCGTGACGGAGCCCGAGATTCACGGCGCGCCGCCGAAGAATCTGCGCGAAGCCATCGTGCAGCCGTTCGCCGAATTCGTGAACCGCGACGGCCTCGCCGCCGCGCTGTTCGTGCTCGCGTTCATCTTCCTCTACAAGCTCGGCGACACGATGGCGACCACGCTCTCGACGTCGTTCTTTCTCGACATCGGCTATTCGCGCACCGAGATCGGCGTGATCGCCAAGATGACCGCGTTCGGCGCGAGTCTCGCGGGCGGCATTCTCGGCGGCATCGCGCTGGTGAAGATCGGCATCGGGCGCGGCTTGTGGATCTTCGGTTTCCTGCAGATGATTTCGACGCTCGGCTTCGCGTGGCTCGCGCAGCTCGGACCGGGCTCGCCGTCGCTCGCGGCGATCTACGACGTCGTGGTCGCGGTAAGCCACGGCGTCACGCAGATCGCGAGCGTGTTCGGCGCGCACACGCAGCTCACGCTCGATCCGCGCGCGGTGGCGCTCGCGCTCGTCTACGGCTTCGAAACCTTCGCAACCGGCCTCACGCTCGCCGCGTTCACCGCCTATATCGCCAGCACCACCGATCCGCGCTACACCGCCACGCAGTTCGCGCTGTTCACGAGCCTCGCCTCGATTCCGCGCACGCTCGCGTCCGCCGCGAGCGGTTATGTCGTCGCTAAAATTGGCTGGTTCGATTACTTCGTCGTCTGCACGCTGCTCGCCGTACCGGGTATGCTCCTGCTCATTCGTATCGCCCCGTGGAGAAACCGGTCGTGACCCCGCCTCAGCCAGCAGTTTTCGCTTTCCGTTCGACGCGACGCCGTCCGGAGGGAAGCGATGCGCGCGGTGCGGCGGTTCAGCAGCGGCTGCATTCACGCACTCGCCCGCGTCTTCGCACCGCGCTGCGCGCGCTCGCGTTGACGCTCGTCGCCACGTTGCAGGCGGGTGTCGGCCAGTTCGCGCACGCCACGGAAAATCCGGCCGCCAACCCGGCCGGCGCGACGTCCACGCCCGCCACCGAGTCGAGCGCCCCGGCGGGCGGCGTATCGAGCGGCGCGAGCGCGGGCAGCGCAGCACCGAACGCAACATCCGGCAGTGCACAAAACAGCGCGCAAACCGGCACGCAAAGCGGCGTACAAAGCAGCGGCCCGAGCACCGGCCGCGTGGTGCGCTTCGGCAATATCGCCGTGTTCCGCAGCCTGATTCCGTCGCCGATGCTCGAAGCCCAGGCCACCGCGGAATACAACGAGATCGTGCGCGGCGCGGCGCATTCGAACCGCCTCTATCCCGATAGCGATCCGCACGTGCAGCGCGTGCGCCAACTCGTCGACAAGCTCGCGCCCTACGCGCTCAAGTGGAGCGATCGCGTGAAATCGTGGAAGTGGGAAGTAGCCGTGGTGCGCTCGCCCGACATCCGCATGTATTGCCTGCCGGGCGGCAAGATCGTCGTCTACGGCGGCCTGCTCGACCGCGTGAAGCTCAACGACAACGAACTCGGCATGCTGCTCGGCCACGAGATCGCGCATGCGGTGCGCGAGCACGTGCGCGAGCGTCTCGGCGAACAGCAGGCCGCGCAGATCGAATCGGGCGCGGTGCCGCAACTGTTCGGTCTCGCGGACCTCGGCATGTTCCCGCTCGGCATCGGCTCGCGACTCGTCGAGATGCACTATGGCCGCGCCGACGAAACCGAAGCGGACGTGATCGGCAGCGACATCGCCGCGCGCGCGGGTTTCGATCCGCGCGCCGCGCTCACGCTCTGGGACAAGCTCGCGATGGCCACCCGCGCCGATCGCGATCAGGGCTTCATCTACGTGCATCCGTACACGCCCGCGCGGCGCGCCGACATCGCCAAGCGTCTCGCCGACATGATGCCGCTCTACGCGAAAGCGATCGGCAAGCCGCTCGCGCAGTTGCCCGACTACGAGGGCATGCCGGCCGTGCAAAAGCGCAAGGTGGCGGCGTCGCCCTGAAGCACGGCGCACGGCGCGCGCGCCGGATCGCGAATGAAGCACGAAAAAAATGGGCGCCTGAGCGCCCATTTTTCTGCCTGCGAATTGCGTGGAATTGCGTGGACCGACCTTACTTCTTCATCTTCCAGTCGTAGTCGATCGTCAGCGGCGCGTGGTCGCTGAACTTGATGTCCTTGAACACCGACACGTCTTTCGCCGTCGCCGCGATGCCCGGCGTGGCGATCTGGTAATCGATACGCCAACCCACGTTCTTCGCGTAAGCCTGGCCGCGGTTGCTCCACCACGTGTACTGCTCGGGGCGCTGATCGATCGTGCGGAACACATCCACGTAACCGACGTCGTCGAACAGCTGCGTGAGCCACGCGCGCTCTTCGGGCAGGCAGCCGGAATTCTTCTGATTGCCCTTCCAGTTCTTGATGTCGATTTCCTTGTGGACGATGTTCACGTCGCCGCACAGCACCACTTCGCGCTCGCGCTTGAGTTCGGCCAGATGCGGCATGAACGCGTCCATGAAGCGATACTTCGCGGCCTGACGCTCCTCGCCGCTCGAACCCGACGGCACGTACACCGAAATAACCGACAGATTGCCGAAGCGCGCTTCGACGTAGCGGCCTTCGGCGTCGAACTCCTCGCTGCCGAAGCCGATGATCACGTCGTCCGGCTCGTGACGCGTGTAGACGCCCGCGCCGCTGTAGCCTTTCTTCACCGCGTGCTGGAAATAGCCCTTGAAGTCGTGCGGCGCGAGGAATTCGGGCGTCATGTCGTCCTGCGAGCACTTGATTTCCTGCACGCAGAGCACGTCGGCTTTCTGGTCGCCGAACCATTCGAAGAAGCCCTTCTTCGCCGCCGAACGGATGCCGTTGAGGTTCGCGGTGATCACACGCAGCATGTTGTGTTTCCTTGTGGTTTGCGTTTCAGGGGGCTCGCGGCGGCGCGGCGCGCGCGAGCGGCGTAAAGCGAGGCGCTCATCGAGTCTTCACTCGAAGCGTCACTCGATCTTCATGCCGTTGAGTTCGGGTTTGGCGGGCGGAAATTCGAGCTTGAGTCCGTCCATCAGACGCAGCAGCAGCTCGGCCACCATCACGTTGCGATGCGTTTTCGAGTCGGCGGGAATCACGTACCACGGCGCGTAGTCGGTCGACGTGGCCGCGAGCGCGTCCTGATAAGCAAGCTGATACGCGTCCCACTGCTTGCGCGCCTCGAGGTCGGACACATCGAACTTCCAGTGTTTCGTGGGATCGTCGATACGCGCCTGGATGCGGCGCTTCTGCTCGTCCTTCGAGATGTGCAGCATGCACTTGATGATGGTCGTGCCGGTCTCGGCGAGCATGCGCTCGAAGTCGCGAATCTGCGCGTAGCGGCGCTCGCATTCGGCCGCGTCGATCTGGCCCAGCACGCGCGGCACGAGCACGTCTTCGTAATGGCTGCGGTTGAAAATGGCCAGCTCGCCGGCCGCCGGCACCTGCATATGCACGCGCCAGAGAAAGTCGCGCGACGCCTCGATGGGCGTGGGCGCGCGAAACGCCACGATACGCAGGCCGAGCGGATCGACTTCGTGGAACACGCCGCGAATCGTGCCGTCCTTGCCGCTCGTGTCCATGCCTTGCAGAACCAGCAGCACGCGGTCGTGACGCTGCGAATGCAGGCGTTCCTGCTGCACGTCGATCTTCTGGCCGACTTCCGTGAGACGGTCGCGATCGCCGTCCTTGCCGCCGGTGGAAAACGGCTTGGCGGACGGATCGAAGGCGGACAGTGCAAACTTGCCGGCTTTCTTCTCGCCGAATAGCGGCACGCGGTAATCGTCGAGACTCGGGGACGGGGACTTCGCCATGCTCTGCTCTCCTCCTGGTTCGGGGTCAGCGCTGCTGCACGTCTGCGCCGTGGAAAGCGCAGCGTCGAAAACGAGGACGGGCGCAGGGCGATATCGAATTCGCCCATGCGCCCGCGTTTCAGCCGCCAGTCTGCAAGACGATCAGCCGAGCTTCTTCTTGAGCAGCTCGTTGACCTGTTGCGGATTGGCCTTGCCCTTCGTGGCCTTCATCGCCTGACCGATCAGTGCGTTGAACGCCTTTTCCTTGCCCGCGCGGAATTCCTCGACCGACTTCTGGTTCGCGGCGAGCACCTCGTCGATGATCGCTTCGAGCGCGCCGGTATCGGAAATCTGCTTGAGACCCTTCGCTTCGATGATGCGGTCGGCCGCGCCTTCGTCAGCGGCCTTCTCGTCCCACATCGCCTGGAACACTTCCTTGGCGATCTTGTTCGAGATCGTGCCGTCGGCGATACGCGCGAGCAGCAGCGCGAGTTGCGCCGCCGACACCGGCGACGCACCGATCTCCAGGTCTTCGCGGTTCAGCTGCGACGACACTTCGCCCATCAGCCAGTTCGCGGCGGCCTTCGCCTGCGCGGCGCCGGCCTTCGCGACCACGGCCTCGAAGTACGCGGCCATCGCCTTGCTCGACGTCAGCACGTTCGCGTCGTACGCGGTCAGACCGTACTGCTCGACGAAGCGCGCCTGCATCGACTCGGGCAGCTCCGGCATTTCGCCCTTCACGCGCTCGACCCACGCCGCGTCGATCACGAGCGGCATCAGGTCGGGATCGGGGAAATAGCGGTAATCGTGCGCGTCTTCCTTGCTGCGCATCGAGCGCGTTTCGCGCTTGTCCGGATCGTAGAGACGCGTTTCCTGCACCACCGTGCCGCCGTCTTCGATCAGCTCGATCTGACGGCGCACTTCGTACTGGATGGCTTCTTCGAGGAAGCGGAACGAGTTCAGATTCTTGATTTCGGCGCGCGTGCCGAACTCTTTCTGACCGACCGGACGCACCGAGACGTTCGCGTCGCAACGGAACGAACCTTCCTGCATGTTGCCGTCGCAGATGCCGAGCCACACGACGAGCGTGTGCAGCGCCTTCGCGTAGGCCACGGCTTCCGCCGCGCTGCGCATTTCAGGTTCCGTGACGATTTCGAGCAGCGGCGTGCCCGCGCGGTTCAGGTCGATGCCCGTCATGCCCGCGAAGTCTTCGTGCAGCGACTTGCCCGCGTCTTCTTCCAGATGCGCGCGCGTCAGATTGACGGTCTTTTCGTACGCTTCCTTGCCGGCCTTTTCGTTGGCGGGCACCTGGATCGTGATCTGGCCGCCCTGCACGACCGGAATCTCGTACTGGCTGATCTGATAGCCCTTCGGCAGATCCGGGTAGAAGTAGTTCTTGCGCGCGAAGATGCTGCGCGGCGCGATCGTCGAGCCGATCGCGAGACCGAACTGGATCGCGCGCTCGACGGCGCCGCGGTTCATCACCGGCAGCACGCCCGGCAGCGCGAGATCGACGGGGCAGGCCTGCGTGTTGGGCGCCGCGCCGAATTGCGTGGATGCGCCCGAGAAGATCTTGGAGACCGTCGACAGCTGCGCGTGCGTCTCAAGACCGATAACGACTTCCCATTGCGTGCTCATGCTTTACACCCCTGCCGGCGCCTTGCGATGCCAGTCGGTCGCGCGCTGGAAAGCGTCGGCGACCTGCAGCATGCGGGCCTCGTTGAAATAGTTGCCGACGATCTGCAGACCGACCGGACGTTGCGCGTTCGCACCCGCGCCGAAGCCGCACGGCACGCTCATGCCGGGCAGGCCCGCGAGGCTGGTCGACAGCGTGTAGATGTCCGCGAGGTACATCTGCAGGGGATCGTCGCCCTTCGCGCCGATGTCCCACGCCACGCTCGGCGCGACCGGGCCCATGATGACGTCGCACTGCTTGAATGCTTGCTGGAAATCCTGCGCGATGATGCGTCGGATTTTCTGCGCCTGCAGGTAGTACGCGTCGTAGTAGCCGTGCGAAAGCACGTAGGTGCCGACCAGAATGCGTCGCTTCACCTCGGGGCCGAAACCTTCCGCGCGCGACTTCTTGTACATGTCGAGCAGGTCGGTGTACTGATCCGCGCGATGGCCGAAACGCACGCCGTCGAAACGCGAGAGGTTCGACGAGGCTTCCGCCGGCGCGATCACGTAATAGACGGGAATCGACAGTTCGGTCTTGGGCAGCGTGACTTCGACGAGCGTCGCGCCGAGCGACTCGTAAGTCTTGAGCGCGGCGTCGATGGCGGCGCGCACGTCGTCGGCGAGGCCCGCGCCGAAGTATTCCTTCGGCAGACCGATGCGCAGACCCGCGAGCGGCTTGTCGGCGCTCGCGTTCGCGCCCCACTGCTCACCCAGATGGCGCGTGTAGTCTTCGTCGTCGCGCGTGAGGCTCGTGGAATCGCGCTCGTCGAAACCGGCCATCGCGTTGAGCAGCAGCGCGCAGTCGGCGGCGCTCTGCGCCATCGGGCCGCCCTGATCGAGCGACGAGGCGAACGCGATCATGCCGTAGCGCGACACGCGGCCGTACGTGGGCTTGATGCCGGTGATGCCCGAGAACGACGCGGGCTGACGGATCGAGCCGCCCGTGTCAGTGCCCGTTGCGGCGGGCGCGAGGCGCGCGGCCACGGCGGCGGCCGAACCGCCCGACGAGCCGCCCGGCACCGCGTTCTTGTCCCACGGGTTTTTCACCGCGCCGAAGTGCGAGTTCTCGTTGGACGAGCCCATCGCGAATTCGTCCATATTGGTCTTGCCGAGCGTCACCATGCCCGCGCGCCCGAGGCGTTCGACCACGGTCGCGTCGAACGGGCTCACATAGTTTGCAAGCATCTTCGAGCCGGCCGTCGAACGCCAGCCGCGCGTGACGAACACGTCCTTGTGCGCGAGCGGAATGCCGGCGAGCGGGCCGGCGTGGCCCGAATGCAGCAGCGCGTCGGCGGCCTTGGCCTGCGCGAGCGTCGCTTCGGGATTGACGTCGACGAACGCGTTCAGGTCTTGATGCGCCTCAATCCGGCCCAGAAAATGCTGGGCCAGTTCGACTGCGGAACATTCCTTCGCAGCCAGCGCGGCGCGCAGTTCGGTCAAGCTTTTGTCATGCATTGCGTGATTCCTGGAAGAACGTGACGGCGCTTCGAATTGCGCACGCCGCCGCGAGGGGCGCTGCGCGCCGGTGCGTCTTGCGCCCGGCCGTTCGGTCTTGCCGCCGTTCGCGAAATTAAAGTCCGCGAAGTTAAGGTCCGATAACTCGGATTTCTTCGAAAATAACGGTAAATGCCAGCGTGTTTACTCAATCACGCGCGGGACGAGGTACAGTCCGTCCTGTACCGCGGGCGCGGGGCGCTGGAAGGCCTCGCGATCCACGGTTTCGGTCACGGCGTCCTCGCGCAGGCGCAGCGCGACGTCCTCGATCTGCTCGATCGGGTGCGCGAGCGGCGCGATGCCCGTGGTGTCCACGGCCTGCATCTGCTCGACGAGCCCGAAGAAGTTATTCAGGCGCTCGAGCGTATTGCCGGCCTCGGCTTCGGCCAGTTCGAGGCGCGCGAGATGCGCGATGCGCTTCACATCGGTCAGGGTCAGGGCCATGCGGTCACCGGAAAATGAGGCTGAAGCAGTGTGGAAAATCAGTGCTGCAACAGCGGTTTATCGCGCCGGATCCGGCTGGCGAAGAAAGCTTCGACGCGGTCAAAAACTGACCTCCGGATCCTGCAAAACAGGCAAAATTATAAGGTATCATTACGCGTTCGACTCAAACCCGGACCGCCTTGCACCCGCCTTTCAAGCCTGATCGCAGCAATTTGTGTTCAGCAGGCGCGCAACGGGGTCGCCTCCGGTCACCATTCCCGCAGTTTCAGGCTCCTCGCGGCGGCAATTTCCGCCCGTCCTGAGGCTGTTATTTTTTCCGCTGCCGCCCGTGACCCGCTCGTTCCACAGGTCGGCCACCAGCGAGACAGGATTTTTGAATGTTCGGTTTTCTGCGTAGCTACTTCTCCAACGATCTCGCGATCGACCTCGGCACCGCCAACACCCTGATCTACATGCGCGGCAAGGGCATCGTCCTCGACGAACCCTCGGTCGTGTCCATCCGCCAGGAAGGCGGCCCGAACGGCAAAAAGACCATTCAGGCAGTCGGCAAGGAAGCCAAGCAGATGCTCGGCAAGGTGCCGGGCAACATCGAGGCCATCCGCCCGATGAAGGACGGCGTGATCGCCGACTTCACCGTCACCGAGCAGATGATCAAGCAGTTCATCAAGACTGCACACGAATCGCGCATGTTCTCGCCGTCGCCGCGCATCATCATCTGCGTGCCCTGCGGTTCGACCCAGGTCGAGCGCCGCGCGATCAAGGAAGCCGCGCACGGCGCGGGCGCCTCGCAGGTCTACCTGATCGAAGAGCCGATGGCCGCTGCAATCGGCGCCGGTCTGCCGGTGTCGGAAGCCACGGGCTCGATGGTCGTCGACATCGGCGGCGGCACGACCGAAGTGGGCGTGATCTCGCTCGGCGGCATCGTCTATAAGGGTTCGGTGCGCGTGGGCGGCGACAAGTTCGACGAAGCCATCGTCAACTACATCCGCCGCAACTACGGCATGCTGATCGGCGAGCAGACCGCCGAAGCCATCAAGAAGGAAATCGGTTCGGCCTTCCCGGGTTCCGAAGTCAAGGAAATGGAAGTCAAGGGCCGCAACCTGTCGGAAGGCATTCCGCGCAGCTTCACGATTTCGAGCAACGAAATCCTCGAAGCGCTCACCGACCCGCTGAACCAGATCGTCTCGTCGGTGAAGATCGCGCTGGAACAAACGCCGCCGGAACTGGGCGCCGACATCGCCGAGCGCGGCATGATGCTCACGGGCGGCGGCGCGCTGCTGCGCGACCTCGACCGCCTGCTGGCCGAAGAAACCGGTCTGCCGGTGCTGGTGGCGGAAGACCCGCTCACCTGCGTCGTGCGCGGTTCGGGCATGGCGCTCGAGCGCATGGACAAGCTCGGCAGCATCTTCTCGTACGAGTAAGCGTGCAGCCCTTCGCTGCGGGCGCAACGGTGCATTTGCAAACCGGCGCCCCAGCTCTGGAACCTGGCGCTGAATGTGGTGTCACATCTGGCGCGACATCTGGTGCGACTTATCGCGCCGCAGTGGGTGAGACTGTCGAACGGTTGACGGTTCGGCGGCGGCAGACGCTGCCCCGCCTCGTCGCCCGCGCCGCTCAGGCCGAATGTGCCGCTCGTGACGCGCGTGCCGCCCGGCCCTCGCGCCTCCAGTCTCACCGTTAGTTTCACCGAACCGCACACGCCCCCGGCGCCGACCATGGAATACAGTCCGCCGCCTCTGTTCAAACAAGGCCCATCGGCACTCGCACGACTGCTGTTCTTCGTCGTGCTGTCGATCGCGCTGCTCGTCTCCGACGCCCGCTTCAAGACGCTCGAAGTCGTGCGCGGCGTGCTCGGCGCCGGTCTCTATCCGCTGCAGCGCGCCGCGCTCGTGCCGCGCGACCTCTTCATGGGCGCCGCCGACCTCGCTGTCACGAGCGCCTCGCTGCGCCAGGACAACGCGCAACTGCACACCCGCAATCTCCAGCTCGCCCAGCAGGCCAACGAGGCAGCCTCGCTCGCGGTGGAAAACACGCATCTGCGCGCGCTGCTGCAACTGTCGCAGCGCATCGGCGCGCAAACCACGCCCGCCGAAATCCAGTACGACACGCGCGATCCGTTCACGCAGAAGGTCGTGATCGGCGGCGGCTCGCAACAAGGCGTGCAGAACGGCTCGCCCGTCGTGACCGAAGACGGCGTGATCGGCCAGATTACCCGCGTGTTCCCGATGCAGTCCGAAGTCACGCTCGTGACCGACAAGGACCAGGCCGTGCCGGTGGAAATCGTCCGCACGGGTCTGCGCAGCGTGATCTACGGCACGGCGCGCGGCGATCTGCTCGATCTGCGTTTCGTGCCGATCAGCGCCGACGTTCAAGCCGGCGACGAACTCGTCACCAGCGGGCTCGACGGCGTGTATCCGCAAGGTCTGCCGGTCGCGAAGGTGCTGCGCGTCGACAAACAGGCCGATACGGCGTTCGCGCGCGTGGTGTGCGTGCCGCTCGCGGCCGTGCGTGGCGCGCGTCAGGTGCTGGTGCTGCATTTCACGGCGCAATTGCCGCCGAATCCGGTGGAGGCCGCCGACGCCGCCGCCGCCGAAGCCGCGAAAGAAGCCAAGGACGCGAAGAAGAAGGCCGCCAAGGGCGGCGACAAGAAGGGCGACAAGAAAGCCGACGCCAAGCCAGCAGCTAATGCGGCACCTAGCGCGGCAACTACCGCGGCACCTAACCCGGCGGCCCCGGCGGCGGCCAAACCCGCCGTCAACAGCGCCGCGCCCGCGAAGTCTCCGGCACAAGCGGCGGCCAAGCCTGCCGCACAAGGGGGCAGTCACTGATGCCGCGTCCGCAATACATTCTTCAACCGGTCAATCCGTACTTCATCGCGTTCAGTCTCGCGGCGGCGTTCCTGCTGAACCTGCTGCCGTGGGGCAAGCTGCCCGGCGTGCCCGACTTCGTCGCGCTCGTGCTGCTGTTCTGGAACATCCATCAGCCGCGCAAGGTCGGCATGGGCATCGCGTTCTGCCTCGGCCTGCTGATGGACGTGCACAACGCAAATCTGCTCGGCGAGCACGCGCTCGCCTACACGCTGCTTTCGTTCGGCGCGATCACCATTCACCGCCGCGTGCTGTGGATGTCGATCGGACTGCAAATGTTCGCCGTCACGCCGCTGCTCGTGGGCGCGCAGGTCGTGCCCTTCGTGATCCGCCTGTTGATGGGCGCGTCGTTTCCCGGCTGGGGCTATCTGATCAGCGGTTTCGTGGAAGCCGTGCTGTGGCCGATCACGAGCGTGCTGCTGCTGCTGCCGCAGCGCCGCCCCGTCGATCCCGACGACACGCGGCCCATCTGAGCGGCCGCGCGCCGCTCGCCGTTGCAGAACGCCCGATGACTCACTCTTCCTACCGGCCCGCCGCAGCGCTCGCGCGAGGCGCGGGCCTCGTCGCCTGATCGCATGACCGAATTCAAGGACACCCAGCAGCAGCTCACGAAGTTCCGCCTGCGCGTCGCGGCGGCGGGCCTGTTCGTGTTCGTCTGCTTCGGGCTGATCGCGTTCCGTTTCCTCTATCTGCAGGTCTGGAACCACAGCAAATACTCGCTGCAAGCGGACGAAAACCGCATCTCGGTCGCGCCGATCGTGCCGAATCGCGGCATCATCACCGACCGCAACGGCGTCGTGCTCGCGAAGAACTACTCGGCGTACACGCTTGAAATCACGCCGTCGAAGCTCACCGACACGCTCGACAACACGATCGACCAGCTCTCGACCGTGATCCCGATCGACGCGCGCGACCGCCGCCGCTTCAAGAAGCTGCTCGAAGATTCGAAGAACTTCGAGAGCCTGCCGATCCGCACGCGCCTCACCGACGACGAAGTCGCGCGCTTCACCGCGCAGCGCTTCCGCTTCCCCGGCGTGGAAGTGCGCGCGCGTCTGTTCCGCCAGTACCCGCTCGGTCCGACGGCCGCGCACGTGATCGGCTATATCGGCCGCATCTCGCAGCGCGATCAGGAACGGATCGACGACATGAGCGACAAGAATGACAGCGATACCGAGCATTACGATCCGCGTCTCGATGCCAACAACTACAACGGCACCGACTACATCGGCAAGATCGGCGTCGAGCAAAGCTACGAAACCGAGCTGCACGGCCTGACCGGTTTCGAGGAAGTCGAAGTGACGGCGGGCGGCCGCCCGGTGCGCACGCTCTCGCGCACGCAGGCCACGCCGGGCAACAACCTCGTGCTGTCGATCGACATCGGCTTGCAGCAGGTGGCCGAGCAGGCTTTCGCGGGCAAACGCGGCGCGCTCGTGGCCATCGAGCCGTCGACGGGCGACATTCTCGCCTTCGTCTCAGCGCCGAGCTTCGACCCGAATTCCTTCGTCGACGGCATCGACCAGCAAACCTGGGACGAGCTCAACAACTCGCCCGATCACCCGCTGCTCAACCGTCCGCTGCACGGCACCTATCCGCCGGGTTCGACCTACAAGCCGTTCATGGCGCTCGCCGCGCTCACGCTGCACAAGCGCACGCCGCAGTGGGGCTTCTCGGACCCCGGCTATTACATGTTCGGCGGCCACCGCTTCAACAACGACGTGCGCTCCGGCCAGGGCTGGGTCGACATGAACAAGGCGATCATGGTGTCGAACGACACCTACTTCTTCATGCTCGCGCACGATCTGGGCGTGGACGCCATCGCCAACTTCATGAAGCCGCTCGGCTTCGGCCAGCTCACCGGCATCGACATCGCGGGCGAGGCGCGCGGCATCCTGCCCTCGACCGAATGGAAGAAGAAGGCCTACCGCAAGCCCGAGCAGCAGAAGTGGTACGAAGGCGAGACGATCAGCCTCGGGATCGGTCAGGGCTACAACTCGTTCACGATCCTGCAGCTCGCGCACGCCACCGCCACGCTCGCCGATAACGGCGTGCTCATGAAGCCTCACCTCGTGAAGGCCATCGAGAATCCGATCACGAAGGCCGAACATCTGACTGTGCCGGCCGAAAGCGGACGACTCGACGTGAAGCAGTCCGACATCGACGTCGTGAAGCGCGGCATGGAAAACGTGACGATGAATCCGTCGGGCACCGCGTATCAGCTGTTCCGCAACGCGCCGTACACGTCGGCGGGCAAGACCGGCACGGCGCAGGTGTACTCGCTGCAAGGCGCGAAGTATCAGGCGCACGCGGTCGCCGAGCATCTGCGCGACCACGCGCTGTTCACCGCCTTCGCGCCCGCCGACAAGCCCACGATCGCGCTCGCGCTGATCGTCGAAAACGGCGGCTGGGGCGCACAGTCGGCCGGTCCGATCGCGCGCCGCGTGCTCGATTACTGGCTCGTCGACCGTCTGAAGCCGGGCGCGGAACAGGCGGCGGTGGCCGCTGCCGCGTCGGCGACGCAGGATGCGTCCGCACCCGTGATCGGCGGCGCGCCGCTGGAAGCGTCGGGAGCTGCGGGTGCTGCGGGTGCTGCGGGTGCATCAGGTGCCGCCGCTGCGTCCGCTACGGGCGGCG
>NZ_JAAGPN010000098.1:0-29847 GCF_017104805.1 Paraburkholderia sp. Ac-20347
TCATCGAGCGCGGCGCGGGCCGTGTGCCCATCGCGCGCATTCCGTATGCGGTGCCGCTCGCGCAGGCGTTCCTGAAGGACTTCAAGCACATCGTGACGGTGGAGACGAGCGAGCCGGTGGCGTTCTTCGCTTACCCGGACAAGCCGAGTCTCTTGAAAGCCGAAGGCACGCTGGTGCATCCGCTCGTCGAAGAAGACGAGGACAGCGAACTCGCTTTCGACATGCTGTTGCAGGCATTGGGCGCAACAGACACGGCGCCGCGTCTGCAGGCGCGTATCGAAACGCCGGTGCCGACCGGCGCGCTCAATCCCGTCAGCATTGCGCACGCGATGGCGGCAGCGCTGCCCGAGCATTGCATCGTCGTCGACGAGTCGCTCACGACGGGCCGCGAATCGATGAACCTGACGATGGGCGCGCGTCCGCACGACCTCATCAACAACATGGGCGGCTCGATCGGCTATTCGACGCCGGTCGCCACCGGCGCGGCGCTCGCGTGCCCCGACCGGCGCGTGTTCTGCATGGTCGGCGACGGCAGCGCGATGTACACGATCCAGTCGCTGTGGACGCAGGCGCGCGAAGGGCTGAACGTCACGACCATCATCTTTGCCAATAACAGCTACGCGATCCTCAAGGCCGAGTACGCGAACATGGGCGCGGGCACGCCGGGCGAGCGCGCGCTGTCGATGATCGACATCGACAATCCGCGCATCGACTGGCTGGCGATGGCGAAGAGCATGGGCGTGCCGGGCGTCGCCGTGGAAACGGCGGAAGACTTCTATAAAGCGATGACCGATTCGACGCGCGAGCCGGGTCCGCGCCTCATCGAAGTCCGGCTGTAAATCGAATCCGGATATCAAGCGATACCAACACCAGGAGAGACATTCATGACAACGACGTTCACGGGCGTGCCGACGCTGCGCACCAATCTGTCCGAATACGCGGTGACGAAGGCGATGCGCGACGGACGCGTGCGCTCCGATCTCGTGACGCTGGATTTTTGCGGCCCCACGCCCGCGCACAACGGCTTCAAGGCGATGGTGCGTGAGAGCAAGTTCGACGCGGGCGAACTCGCCATCGTGACCTTCCTGCAGGCGAAGTCGTACGGCAAGCCGTATGTGCTGCTGCCCGCGCCGATCTCGGGCCGTTTTCAGCATCATTGCGCGGGCTATAACCTCGACTTCGGCCACCTCGATCCGAAAGATATCGAAGGCAAGAAGGTCGGCGTGCGCACCTACACGCAAACCACGGCGCTGTGGATTCGCGGTATTCTGCGTCACGAATATGGCGTCGATCTCGACAAGGTCACGTGGATGACGCTGGGCGACGGCCATCTCGCCGAGTACAGCGATCCGTCGAATTGCGAGCGCCTGCCTGCGGGCTCGTCGATTCCGGAAATGATGCTCAAGGGCGAACTGGCGGCCGCGCTGCTCGGCGAAGACATGCCGAAGGACGAGCGCGTGCGTACGCTGGTGCCGGACGCGCACGCGGCGGCGAAAGACTGGTTCGCGCGCACGGGCGTGGTGCCGATCAATCACATGTTCGCGGTGCACACGGATCTGACGAAGGCGCGCCCCGATATCGTGCGCGAGATTTATCGCATGATTGCGGAAAGCCGCTCGCTCGCCGAAGGCGTGCCGGCGATCTTCCCGCCGATCGGGCTGGAGGAAAACCGCAAGGGCCTGCAGCTCGCGATCGACTGGGCGCTCGATCAGAAGATCATTCCGCGCCGCCTTTCCGTCGACGAACTGTTCGACGACGTGACGGGCAGCCTGGGCTGAACGCACGCCGCCATGGCGCGACATGGCAAGCCAATAAAAAGCCGGAGACAGAAGGTGGAGATCACACAACGACAGCCATCGCGCGACGCGAATCGCTGGGGCATTCTGGTGCTGCTTGCAATCGGGCTGATGATCTCCTTCGTCGACCGCACGAGCATGTCCGCCGCGCTCGCCGACCGCCACTTCGTGCACGAGTTCGCGCTCACGCACATCGAGCGCGGTTGGCTCGGCTCGGCGATGTTCTGGTCCTATGGGCTCATGCAGATGCCGATGGGCTGGATCGTCGACCGCTATGGCGTGAAGTGGCCGTACAGCGTTTGCTTTCTGCTCTGGTGTCTCGCAGCGGCGGCGACCGGCGTGGTGGGCACGCTATCGGCGCTGATTCTGGTGCGCTTGCTGATTGGCGTGGCCGAAGCGGTGGTGGTGCCCGCCACTTACCGCTATCTCGCCGATAATTTCGACGAAGCGCACAAAGGCACCGCGCTCGGCATCTATTCGATTGGCGGCAAGATGGGTCCGGCGCTCGGCGCGCCGATCGCGGCCTGGTTGATCGCCGCAAGTTCGTGGAAGACGATGTTCGTCGTGACCGGACTCGCCGGTTTGCTGTGGCTGGTGCCGTGGCAATGGCTGCTCAAGAACGACTTTCCTTCGCGCGCAGAGCTTGCGGCCGCGCGCCAGCGTGCGGCTTCGGTGCCGTTGCGCAATCTGCTCGCGAGCCCGGTAGTGTGGGGCGGTCTCATCACCAACTTCTGCTACAGCTATTTCGTGTTTTATTGCATGACGTGGATGCCCGCGTATCTCGTCGAGCAGCGCGGACTTTCACTTCGGCAATCGGGCGTGTATACGTTTTTCAGTTTCGCGGGCATTGCCATCGTGGCCGCGTTGGCGGGCTGGGCCGCAGACCGTTTGATCGCGCGCGGTCACGACGCCGTGGTCGTGCGCAAGTCGTTTATCGTCGCAGGATTTATCAGCGGGACAACGGTGTTGATGGGCGCGTATGCACACACGGCGCAGGAAGCGTTGTTCTGGAATATCGCGTCGCTTTCGCTGCTGGGTCTCGTCACCGCGAATAATCTCGCGCTGGTGAAACTCACGCTCATTCCGAAACAGGCCGTGGGTTTGAATACCGGCTTGCAACAGGTGGCGACCAGTCTCGCGGGCGGCGTGTCGGCGAGTCTTTCCGGCTGGCTGCTGCATGTGGGGCGCAGCTACACATTGCCGATGTCGGCGATTTTCGTATTTCTGCTGCTCGGCGCGACCAGCACCGTGGTGTTGCTGCGCAGAAAGTGGGCGCCGAAAGTCAACGAGGGCGAACCTGTCGCCGCTGAACGCGATGCGCATTCGTATCGCGCGGGGTCGTAATTGCTGTAATCGCCGCAATTGCCGCAATCACCATAATTGTGCGGTGTGATTTCAATTTCATCCCAGCCATTTTTCAACATTCGCATCGTCATTTTCACCACGCAAAGCTGGATGCCGTCATGAGTCGATTAAAAGAACCCGCCGTGGCGGCGCTCGAAGCGCGCCCCGGTTTGGCGCCTTTGTTGCACCACGCGCCGCTCACGCGTTTTCTGAGCGCGCGCGTCGGCTCCATTGCGGCCCAGCAGATGCTCATGCTGGCGATCAGCTGGCATATGTACGAGCTGACGTCGAGTGCCTGGTATCTCGGTCTGGTTGGCCTGTTCCAGTTTATTCCCGGGCTCGCCACGACGCTGCCCGCGGGACATTGCGCGGACCGTCTGCATCGCGGCCGGATCGTCGCCGTGTGTCTCGGCGTTCAGGCGGCCATCGCTGCGCTGCTCGCCGCAGCCACCATGACGAACGCGGTTTCGCGTGAGCTGCTGCTGGGGCTTTCGCTGGTGCTCGGCGCGATTCGTCCGTTTCAGATGTCGGGTCAACAGGCGTTGCTGCCGATGCTGGTGCCGCAAAGTCTGCTGGCGCGCTCGATGGCGCTCAGCACGTCCGTTCAGCAGGTGTGCGTGATCGCGGGCCCGGCGCTCGGCGGTTTGCTGTTCGCGACCGGCATCAACGCGCTGTATCTCACGTGCACCGTGTTGTTCTGCGTGAGCGCCGTGTTGTATGCGCTGATTCGCTACGACCACGTGCCGCCGCCGCGCGAACCGGTGACGGCGGAAACGGTGCTGGCCGGTTTGCGCTTTGTCTGGAGCAACCCGCTGTTGCTCGGCGGAATTTCGCTCGATCTGTTCGGCGTGCTGTTTGGCGGCGCGACGGCACTATTGCCTGTTTACGCGAAAGAGATTCTGCACGTCGGTCCCGAAGGGCTGGGACTGCTGCGTTCCGCGCCCGCCGTGGGCGCGCTGTGCGTGGGATTGTGGTTGTCGCGACACGCGATTCGCAGCGGCGTCGGCAAAAAGCTGCTGATCGCCGTGGCAGTGTATGGCGCGGCGATTGTCGCGTTCGGCGTTTCGCGATCGTTTTTGCTCTCGCTGATGCTATTGGCGATTTCGGGCGGCGCGGACACGATCAGCGTGATCGTGCGTCAGACGCTGGTGCAGATCGAAACGCCGGACCGCATGCGTGGTCGCGTCTCGGCGGTAAATACGCTGTTTATTGGCGCGAGCAATCAACTCGGTGAATTCGAGTCGGGCGTGACGGCCGCCGCGATGGGCGCAGTGGGCGCGGTCGTGCTGGGCGGTTTCGCAACGATACTCGTGAGCGCTGCGTGGAGTCAGTTGTTCAAACCGCTGGCACGGCGCGAAACGCTGCATTGATTAGATTCAGGCTTAACGTGCCGGTTAAGGCTGCAGCGTTTAACTTCAATAGACAGCGCGCGCGCGTGGACCGAAGATAAGCGCACCGTTTGCGATTCCCAATCGGGAATCGCCGGATCGGGGCGTGGGTGTTGGCGCACGAAAGCATGGGCAGTACGAGCTTCATAAAGACGCCAACACGTTCGCGAAG
The DNA here is from genome assembly GCF_017104805.1 of Paraburkholderia sp. Ac-20347. NCBI lineage: Bacteria > Pseudomonadati > Pseudomonadota > Betaproteobacteria > Burkholderiales > Burkholderiaceae > Paraburkholderia > Paraburkholderia sp. Ac-20347. The sequence continues at coordinate 4,701 of NZ_JAAGPN010000098.1, forward strand.
CAGGGAGACGCTTATGAGCGGTGAACGAAAGTCGCTTCGCGCGCTCGTCAACGACTGGCTCGGTCATAGCGGACATTTTCGCGTGACGCGGCCTGGCCGCACGAAAAAGATGCCGTGGCGCGTGGTTAAAGTGGAAGTGGCCCGCGCGTCGGGCACGTTCGAGATTGTCTTCTTTCGTCACGACGACGGCTCGTGGTGTGTGTATCCACCGACTCCGCCGCTGTTCGCGCGCCCCGCAGTGAACTGGCTCTGCCATCAGCCATGAACAGGACGTTTCAGGAAACCAATATGACTCTCAGTGGCGACATGCTGATCGGTTTCGCTTCGGTGCGCGGCACCGAAGGCGAGCAGCGCGCATTCAATCCCGCGAGCAATACGGAAATCGCGGAACCGGCATTCGGCATGGGCGGCGGCGCCGAAGTCGATCGCGCGGCCTCGCTCGCATCCGAAGCTTTCGATGTCTATCGCAACGTATCGCTCGAAAAGCGCGCGGCGTTTCTCGAAGCCATCGCCGAGAATATTCTCGAACTCGGCGATGCATTGATCGAGCGCGCGCACGCTGAAACCGGCTTGCCGATTGCGCGTCTGCAAGGCGAGCGCGGGCGCACGGTCGGGCAATTGCGCCTCTTTGCGAAAGTCGTGCGCGATGGTCATTTTCTCGGCGCGACGATCGACCGTGCGCAACCGGAGCGTCAGCCCTTGCCGCGTTCGGATTTGCGTCTCGCGAAAGTGCCTTTGGGTCCGGTGGCGGTATTCGGCGCGAGCAATTTCCCGCTCGCTTTTTCGGTTGCGGGCGGCGATACGGCTTCCGCGCTGGCCGCGGGTGCGCCGGTTATCGTGAAGGCGCACAGCGCGCATCTGGGCACGTCGGAACTCGTTGGTCGCGCGATCCAGCAGGCCGTGAAGGCGCAGGGCTTGCCCGAAGGCACGTTTTCGCTGCTGTTCGGCGCGGGCCGCAAGCTGGGCGAGGCGCTCGTTTCGCATCCGGCGATCAAGGCCGTGGGCTTCACGGGCTCGCGCCAGGGTGGCCTCGCGCTGGTGCGTCTCGCCAACGCGCGCCCCGAGCCGATTCCCGTCTACGCGGAAATGAGCAGCATTAACCCGGTGTTTCTGTTTCCGGCCGCACTGGCGAGTCGCGCTGAAACTATCGGCAAGGCTTTCGCCGATTCGCTGACGCTGGGCGCCGGTCAGTTCTGCACGAATCCGGGGCTGGTGCTCGCCGTCGACGGACCGGACCTCGAACGCTTCATCGCATCGGCGAGCGAAGCGTTGACCGGCAAACCCGCGCAAACGATGCTCACGCCCGGCATCTTCGATGCGTATTGCTCGGGCACGCAAAGCGCGGCCGCGGTGCAAGGCGTGCAAAAGGTCGCCGAAGGCGAAGCGGCAGGCGAGCGTGCCAACGCCGCGCAAGCCGCACTCTACGTGACCGATGCGGCGCGTTTGCTCGATTCGCCGGAACTGGAATCCGAAATGTTCGGTCCCGCTTCGGTGGTCGTGCGTGCGCGAGACTTTAACGAGCTGCTGGAAATCGCCGAGCATGTGGAAGGGCAATTGACGGTCACCTTGCAGATCGACGCCGCCGATTACCCCGCTGCGAAGCGTCTGCTGCCGGTGCTCGAACGCAAGGCGGGCCGCATTCTCGCGAATGGTTTCCCGACCGGTGTCGAAGTCTGTCACGCGATGGTGCACGGCGGTCCGCATCCTTCGACGTCGAACGCGATGTACACCTCGGTGGGCGCGACCGCCATCGATCGCTTCCTGCGTCCGGTTTGTTATCAGGATCTGCCGGAACTGTTGTTGCCGGAAGCGTTGCATGACGCCAATCCGCTCGGCGTGTGGCGTATTGTCGATGGGGAACCGGGCGCTTCGCTTTAAGCGTCGGTGCGAGCTGTTCAGTAAAACGAGGCGAAATTCCTGCGGGGATTTTGCCTTGTTCGCATGCATTGGAATGTTGAGTTGGAACGTCGAGTGTGTTGGTAAACCAAAATAATAATTTAGGTGTTTACCCTGATGTTCTGGTTTGCTAGACTGTGTTTGTTCGGAATGCTGGTTAATCGGCAACACTTAAAACACACGTCAGGCGGGCCAAAATGAACATGCTCAATCAAGTCGTTGTCGCTGCATTGATTCTCGCTGCGCCGGTCGCGTCGTTCGCGCAGCAAAGCCAGCAACCGCTCACGCGCGCAGAAGTCCGCGCCAGTCTCATTCAGGCGGAGAAGGGCGGTTATGGTCCGCTCGACTGGACCGATTATCCGAACGGTGAAATGCAGGCGGCGCAAACGCCTGCGGTCGATACATCGGGTTACGGTACGGTGGCGCGTGGCTCGTCGCAATCGGGCGACGCAAGCCAATAAAATCGCGGCAAGCGTACCGGCATTGCGTGATGCAGGCCGATACGCTTTACAGGTTTAGAACTTGTGCGTCAGCCCGATAATAATGCCTCTTGCCGTTGCACCCGGCGTCACCTCAATCCCTGAATATTCGGTGCCGTTGAGCGTATAGGCCGCCTGATTCCGGTTGTCGATCAAACCGGCGGCCATATAGATCAGCGAGGACTTCGAGAGGAAGTATTCGTACGACAGGCCAACTTGCTGCGCGTTGTTGCCGTTGCCGGTGCGGTCGTGCAAATAGCCGTACATCACGGCAATCTCGTTGGCGGGGTTGAAGAGATACGAAGCCGAGATGGAATAAGTCGCTTCATTCTGGCTGTGATCCGACTGCGTTTCCGTGTGGTAGACGAAGTAGAAACGCGCCGCGTCCACCTTGAGCGAAGTCGCCGCCGTAAAGACTTTCTGAACCGACGTGCCGGCCGCATTGTCCTGCTGGTCATAGCCGGCCGCAATATGCCACGACCCGTTGATGTACTTCACTACGGCGTTATACGACTGCAGGCCATTCGAGGGCTTGGTGGTGGAGTCGCGCATCGACACGAGAATCTGCGCGGTTAATCCGTGCCAGTTTGGCGTGAAGTAAGAAATGGCGTTGCTGGCGCGCACGGACACATCGTCGAAATCGTTGAGCGGCGAGGCAATCGATTTCGCTGCCAGCGGATCGAGTTCGCCATCGAGATAAAGATATTGCGGCTTCTTCTGGCGGCCAAATCTGAATTCGCCGAAGCCACCCGACATGCCGACCCATGCGAGACGATTGAATGCATCGGCCGAATTCTGCGCCTCGCCATTGACCGCCGAAAAACCCTGCTCAAGCTGAAAATTGACGTGTACACCGCCGCCAATATCTTCGTGGCCGTAGAGGCCATAGACAGTGGCGAATAAACCGCCTGATGAAGCGCGAATGACATGATTGGCGCCGCCGCTCTGATATTCGATGCCGTTATCGACAATGCCATAGAGCGTGATGGAAGATTGCGCCTGAACGGATTGAACGGCGCACGACGAGATAAGCGCGGACGCTGCGAGAAGGGTCCTTTTCATTTGTCTCCAGATTGTCTGTTAATCGATCCGGATAACGCGTGATATAGGTTTTAGAATCGCGTTACCGAATATTTAGACTGCAATCTGGATAGTAAGAAAATAAAAAGGATGCGTCCCTGTAGTAAATGCGCTTTTTCTTGCATTTTTCGATGCGATTGACGCATCGAAGAACGGTGCGGAAAGTAAAACGCGCCGCGCTATTTCACAAAGGTAATGCTGGTAGGCGCGGGAATCGCAATCGATTGCTCGCTATCAGCCAGCGTGCCGGTTGCGCGATCGATGCGAAACAGGCTCACGTTTCCGCTACGCTGATTCGCGACAAACAGCCATTTCCCCGATGGGTCGATGGCGAATCCCCACGGTTTGTCGCCGCCGGACGGCACGCGTTGCAGTTCGCTCAGTTGACCACTGGCGTTATCCACGCGATACACAACGAGGGCATTCTCGCCGCGGTCTTCGACATAGATAAACCGTCCGTCGCGGCTCATCGCCATTTCCGCGCCGCTCTTCACGCCATTGAATCCCGCCTGGCTGATGGGCAGCGTTTGCACGGGCGTGAGTTGCGCGGTGGCGGCGTCCCAGTGCAATACGAGCAGCTCCGCGCTCAGTTCGGTCAACACATAGGCGTACTGTCCGGTCGGCCCGAACACGACCCGGCGCGGCCCGCTTCCCGGCGGCAACGCGAACGCGCGGGGCGCGGCGGCATCGAGTTGCGTCAGCGTGTGCGTGGCGCGATCGAAGCCATAAATGAAAACGCGATCGGCGCCCAGATCGGGCACGAGCGCATAGTGCCCCGAAGGATCGATGGTGACGCCATGCGCGTGCGCATCGGTCTGGCGCGGGCTCGGGCCGGAACCTTTCTCTGCAATCGTCGATTCGAGCGTGCCGACGCTGCCGTCGCGATTCACCGCGAGGCTCGATACGGAGCCGCTGTTGTAGTTCGCGCCGAGCAGCGTGGACGACGGCGCGTCGAATTGCAGGAAGGTGGTGCCACGGCCGCCAGTCAGCACGTCGTTGATGCGCGTAAGCGATCCGTTGTCCTGGTTCACCGCGTACGCCGTGACGCTGCCTTCCTTGTCGCGATCGTCGTTCACGGCGTAGAGCACGGGCAATTGCGGATGCGACGCCACCCAGGTCGACTTCAATCCTTGCGCGACGGTGCCGACGTCGTTGATGTTGCCGGTGGACGTGTTGAAGTGCAGGGCGTTGATCTGCTGATGCAGCGTGCCGACGTAGACGAATTCCGTATCGGATTCGGCCGTCGTGCTGGCTGCGGCGCAGACCGAGAGTGCCGAGAATGCGGTTGCGACAAGTGCGGCCACGGCGGTGCGCCGCATCCGTGTGGCAGGCGTGACGAGTTGCGCCATATTCGGTAGACCTGGTTGAGCTGATTGAGAAAGGGGCGAATCGTTGAAAGCGTATTCGCTGCGCAAGGACGGGTCCCTGCACAAAATCCGGATTCGCCAGCACTTTTCAATCGAACCAGGGAAGATACCGGGACGAGTATCGAAACGCGGTGCGCGCGTAGTCGGTCATGATTGCGCGCGCACCGTTTCGATCGGTCAGTGCGGGAACCCGTGTGGGTTTTTTGCGCGGCCTTATCGTCGCGCTTCGCTGCGAAACTGGCTCGGCGCCTGGTCGACTTCTCTGCGGAAGAAGCGCGTGAAATACGCGGCGTCCGCGAAACCCAGCATGAAAGCAATCTGTTCGACCGACATATCGCCGAAGATGAGTTCGCGTTTGGCTTCCGTAATAATGCGCGCGTGAATCATTTTGGTCGGGCTTTTTTCGGCGGCGGACGCGCAGGCAGCACGCAATTGCACGAGCGAGACCGCAAGCATCGACGCATATTGCTGCAACGGAAGATTGTCGCGGTAGTGCTCGTCGATCAGTTTGCGAAAGCGCTCCACGAGACGCACGTCATTGCGCGGCACGGCTTCGCTGACCGCCTGATCGAGACGCGCTTCGCGAACCAATGTGAGGAGCAGCATCGTCAACAGGGCTTCGGTGCCGGCCACTTGTCCCACTGAATCCGATTCCACCTCTTGTTTCAGGCGCTGAATCAGGCTGTAGATTTCGCCGGCGGCTTCGGCGTGATAGGCGAACGGGACCATGCGTGGCGCGGACCACAGCGCCACGAATTCGCGCAGCCGCGCATTCACCTGCGTGAGATAGGACACTTCGATCGTGACGACCCAACGGTCCACGTCGATTTCGTAGTCGAGACCGTGAATGCACTCGGTGGGCACCAGCAGCGCGCACGGCCCCTCGAACGGCACGCTGCGCCCTTCGAGATTCATCACGCCGCGGCCGTTGCGCACGAAAATCAGTTGCCCGTAAGCTGGATGTGCGTGCGGCGCGGTGCGACAGCGTCCGCGCTCGGTCACGTGGCCAACGTGCACGAACCAGTTTTCTTCCTCGGCGGGTTCGACATAGAGCCGAACTTTGGGAACCGCGCTCAGGCGGCTTGTGCCGACAGGTCGGTTCGTGGGCTTGATGAGGGTTGCGCCGTGGGCCATGAAGTCTCCTGGACGACCGTTCGTGCGGCCGCCATTTCAATGCTGATTCGCCGGAACGCTGTACCGTCTGGGCGGGGTCCGCGTGCGACTTGCTCGATATGCTCCCTGCAAAAAGGGACCGTGAAACTCGTCCTATTCTTTCACAGGCCGTCCTTGTCGGCCACTTGCGATATACCCCGAGACCGGTGCCAGGAACTTTCCGGCACCGGCTCGATTCGATCCGTGCGTCAGAAGGTATGGACCATGCCGAGAATGACGCCGCGCGTATTCGAACCCGGCGCCACGGTCGGGCCGGCGTAAGCCGTGCCATTGAGCGTGAAGGCCGCCTGATTGCGGTTGTTGATAAACGCAGCCGACGCATAGAGCGTCGTGCGCTTCGACAGATAGTGCTCGTACGTCATGCCGATCTGCTGCGCGTTATTGCCGTTGCCGGTGCGATCGTGCAGGTAACCGTACATCAGCGCGAGTTGATCGGCGGGACCGAAACTCCACGAACCCGACCCTTCATAGACGTCGCGCTTGATGCTGTTGTCGGTTTGCTTTTCCGTGTGATACGCGAGATAGAAGCGCGCCGGACCGACGCCCACCGATGCACCCGCGTTGAACACTTTCAGCGTGGACGTGCCGGTGGCGTTGTCCGCCTGCTCGTAGCCCGCCGCCACCCGGAACGGCCCGTTCTCATAGCGCGCGGCGGCGTTGTAGAACTGCAGGCCGTTGCTCGGCTTGGTAGTGGAATCACGCATCGCGACCATGAATTGCGCGCTCAGTCCGTAGACCGTCGGCGTGAAGTAGGAGATCGCATTGTTGACGCGAATGGTCAGCGAATTGAAGTTGAGCATCGGCGAACCCATGCTCATCACGGCGACCGGATCGAGTTCGCGATTCAGGAAAATGTATTGCGGCGTGTTTTGCAGGCCGAATCGCACTTCGCCGAACCCGCCCGACAAACCGACCCACGCCTGCCGATTGAAGGCTTCCGCGGAATTGGCCGCCGCACCGGTCATGGCCGAGAAGCCTTGCTCGAGCTGGAAATTGACGTGCAGTCCACCGCCAATATCCTCGCTGCCTTTCAGGCCGTAGCGGCTCGCGAACAGACCGCCCGAGGTGGCGCGCACGACCGAACCGTTGCCGCCATTCTGATACTCGATGCCATTGTCGATCACGCCGTAAAGCGTAACGGACGATTGCGCATGGGCTGTCTGAAACAGGCACGCCGACGCAAGGCCGGATGCCACGACTAGCATTCGCTTCATTCTTGTCTCCACGTTGATTTTATTTATTGCGCTGCAGGGCCGAATGGCCGCTGACGATTTTCTCGATGAAATTTCCTGTTTCAATAATTGGGATGACTAATTGATATCGTCACGAAGGGCACGCTAAAACGCGCGGCCTTCGTGACGGAGGGTGAGTGCGGAAAAAGCTTCAGTAACCGGCCATTTCGCGCGCGGCGCCGACTACGCCATAGGTGCGCGATGGCGCCGACATCAGGAAGCGATAACCTTCCTGAATGAGTCGCTGATGATTCTTCGCGGTCACGTGCGGGTGCCCGACCACGACGTTGTGCTTCTTGCAGGTCTCGACGATCTTGCGCATCGCGTCGAGCACTTCCGGATGTTCGTATTGGCGCGGAAAACCCAGTTCCTGGCTCAAGTCGCCTTCGCCAATCAGAATCAGGCCGATGCCGGGCACGTTCGAGAGGATGTCGTCGAGATTCTCGATCGCCTGCGTGCTTTCGCACATCAGGCCGACGAGAATTTCGCCATGCGGCGCGAGCGGCCAGACGTCGGCCTTCTCGTAGTATTGCGGCATCGACAGGCCCCAATAGCGCGAGGCATTGGCCGGGCCGTCGCCGCGCACGCCCTTCGGTTCATAGATCGGCGCGTGCTTCGGACGTGCGTAGCGGCACGAGGCCACCGCGTTGTACGCCTGTTCGACCGTGGCCACGTGCGGCCAGATCACACCGTATGCGCCGCGATCGAGCACCTGCTTGGCGAAGCTCTGGTTCATCTCCACGCCGTTCGCCGGAATGCGCGCGATGGGCGTCACGCGCGGTGCGACCGAGCTGGATTCGGCAATCTGCTTGCGGCTCAGCATGTATTGCAGCGCGTCGCCGAATGCAGACACGTCGTACGGGTTGTGCTCCATTTCGAACACGACGCCGTCGTAGGGCGCATCGCTCATCTCGATGGCGCTCTGCTTGTCGAGCTTCGAGAACGCGGCGAAAGCGGCCTTGCCGGATTCGAGCGTGCGGATAATGCCGTTGATGCGGGTATCGCTCATTGTGTTGCCTCTTTGCTGGCGAATGATGCGTTATTCTTCGGCTTTCCAGTACATGAAGCCCATGCCTTCGCCGGTGCCGGCGGGCGTGCGCCAGCACGGGACGTAATCGACGAGCGTCATTTCCGCGCCGGTTTCTTCGAGCGCTTTCATCACGCTCACATAGAGCTTGATTTCCGAGGTGCCGGATTGATACGAGCGATCGTCCACGGCGGCGAGGCCCTCGTAGTCGTAATTCGCCAGCATCTTCATGATGCGATGATCGAACTCTTCATCGTTGACGAAATGCGAGAGGCCGCCCGAGGCGAAGATGCCCACGCGCACATCGGCGGGCCACGCCGCGATCGCCTCGCGCAACACGCGGCCGAATTCGATGCAGCGCGACATCGAAGGCTGCGTCGGCGGATAGAAGCAGTTCATGATGATCGGCACGTGCGGCGGCGGATTGTCGTCCATGATCTGGTGATAGACGAAGCTGTACGCGTGCGGCGCGACCGGGTACTCGGGCAGCGGCTTCATCCAGACGTTATCGGGCCACGCGAACAGATCGGTGAGATCGAAGCCTTCCGCCTGGAAGCGGTTGATCAGATAGGTGGCCAGTTCCGGATGGCACGCGTGCGTGACATGCCGGTCGGGCGCGTAGACGGAGCGTTGCGGCGGCCCGTTATGAACTTCCGCGCCGCTATAGATTGCGATGGAAGGGGAGAAGTCGGTGAAGATTTCCTTCTGGTCCTTGCCAAGAATAATCGCCACGTCGATCTTCGCTTCGCGATACGCGGCGGCCATCTTGTCGAGCGCCACGCGGCAGCGCGCTGCGCGCGCGGTGCGTTCTTCCAGCGTGAGGAACGGTGCGAACGCCGCTTCGCGATGGGCTTCCAGTTCGGGATAGGTCCACGTCCGGTTGCGGAACCACAGTTCCGGATTATTGCGGTCGCGCTCGCCGTTCTTGAGCCAGTCTTCCGGCGCCTGGCCAAGCATGCCGCTATGCGGTACGGCCATCCCGAATACGATTTTCGCCATATGAGTTGTTTCCAGTGTTCAATCAGTCGACACGGGCAGGGCCGCGGTCAAAACGTGGGAGGCAGCAAGTGCTGCGGTATTGATTCGGAGTCCGTTGCTTATGCTTCGCGTAATTCAGGTTGCGGCTCGTTTGCTTTCGGCGCCCAGTCGGGGCGATAAAGAATCGCCGTGGCAGCCGCGCCGACGAGCAGGAAGACGAAGATCACCATCATCGGCAGGTCGTAGCTCTTGCTGATATGCAGCAGCCAGCCGGAGAGACTCGCGGCCACGCCGCCCGCGAAACTCGTCGCGACCTGTTGCACGCCGGTCACGAGGCCGACCGTCTGCTTCGGAATCAGCGTGAGACGCGAGAGCACGAGGTTGTTGGCGGTCGTCAAGCCGAGCAACGACAGCGAGAGCACGTTCCAGAACAGCGCCGCTTCGAGCGAGTGCGCATAGGCGCCGAGCAGCACGGTGCAGCCGCCTACGAAGCCCGCGATGATGAACGCCTTGCGCACCGCGATGGCATTGGCGCCGCGTGCGATGATGCGGTCGGCGGCCCAGCCCGCGATGGCCGCGACGATGGCGATGCCCGCGAAGCTGAAGAAGGTGAAGATGCCCGAGCGTCCAATCGACAGACCGCGTTGCTCGACGAGATACGCGGGCATCCACGTCATGCAGAAGAACGTGAAATAGCCGTAGCAGAAGTTGGTGATCATGCCGCCCCAGACGACCGGGCTCGACAGAATGCTCGCGAGACTCACCGTGCGCGCGCTGCGGTCGGCCTTGAGCAAGGTTTCGCGCGAGGGCAGGTCGTTGCGCACCATCAGCAGCCAGGGCACGAGCCAGAGCAGGCCGACGAGACCCGTGGCGATGAACATCGCTTTCCACGAGTAGTTGACGATGAACCACGCGGCCACCGGCGCGCCGATCGCGGGGCCGAATTTATTGCCCATTGCGAGAATGCCGACGGCGAGACCGCTCTGGCTTTCGTGGAAGTTATTGCGGATCCAGCGATAGCTTGCCGGGATCACAATCGCTTCGGCGATGCCGACGAGCAGGCGCATGACGACGAGGCCGGCCAGCGTGGTCACCGCGCCCATCAATGCGGTGGCGGCGCACCAGAGCGCGAAGCAGACCGCGTACGGCCATTTCACGCCGTAACGGTCGGCGACCCAGCCCATCGGCACCTGAAACAGGCCATACGACCAGAAGAACGCGGAATTGATCCAGCCGCGGTCGACGTTGCTGAGCGCGAAGTGACGGATAAAGGTGCTATCCGCCAACACGCTGGAAATACTGGTGCGATCGATAAACGACGTCAATACGCCGATCGCGAGCAGGGCGAGTACGGCCCAGTTGCCCACGATGCCCGATCGTTCGGTTTTGCTCGTCTCCATGTGCTTTCTTCTTGCCTCGGTTATTGCCAGGTTGATGCTGATTTATTGCTCGACGACTGCTCGATTGATGCAACTACTGATGCGATTACGGATGATGCAATTACGCGGCTTTCGCGCCGTGGCTGAGCAGCGCCGGGTACAGCTTGAGCGCCGTCTTGCCGAAAATCCATGCGCGGTCGGCGGCGTTCAGGCACTGCAGTCCGGATTGCGCCGTGGCGAGAATCTCCTGCAACGTGCCGCTCGACGTCGGGAAATTCGATCCCCACGCCATGCGTTGTGCGCCAAATGCTTCCACCACGCGCGGGAAAAACGTTTCGGCGCTTGCTGCGTCTTTCCTGACGTCGCCGAAAATGCGCGGCGTGAGTTTCAGAAAGATGTTTTCGTATTCCGCGAGTTCGAACAGACTCTGTGACTTCGCGTAAGGCGGGCCGTCCGTGACGTCGGGGCGCGCGAGGTGATCGAGCACGATCGGCACACGCGGAAAACGTTGCGCCAGCGCGCGCACTTGCGGAATGCCGACCGGACCGGTCTGAATGCACATCGGCAGACCGAGGTCCGCGCACAATTCCCACGCGGGAAACGCGCGCGGGTCGTCGAGTTCGCTCGGGTCGAATTCTTTCGTGCTGCCGCCGGTGAAAAGGCGCAAACCTTCGAGACCCTGCTCCACCCATTCCTGAATGCGTTGCGGCGCGTCCGGCTGCAGCACGTCGACGGAACCCACGGCGACGAGGCGGCCCGGATATCGTGCGCAACTCTCGGCCACATAGCGATTATCGAAACCGTACGTGGTGGACGAATGCACCACGGCCGCCTTGCCGACACCCGCCGCATCCATCGCGGCGATCAGCGTTTCGACGGTCGTCGGGCGCTCCTTCGACCAGTCCGAGCGCTTGCCGAACAGCGGCGCGGGCGGATAACGACCTTCATCATCGGAGATGATGTGCGGGTGAATGTCAACGATTGAGCCGGGCATGAGCGTCCTGGAATGTGTGCGCGTTATCGTTTCGCTTTTTTGTCGCTTCGCTTCGTTCAGTTTCGCGTTGCCTGCGGGTCCACGAAGAGTTCGTCCAGCGCAAGCCGGCGCGGCGTGAGACCTTGCTTGAACGCGGTCGCTTCGAGCGCCTCGATGGTCTTGCGATTCGCTTCGATGCCATAAGGCAGCGGATCGTGACCGACGATCTTTCGGAGTTCCAGGTATTTCTTGTCGCCCGCGCTGGTCGCTTCGCCCGTGTCGAGACGGGCGAGCCATTCGCGCTTGGCTTGCGCGAAGGCGTCGTCGAGCGAACGGGCGATCCACGGATGCTCAGCGAGAATCGCGTCCTTCACGACGATCGTGCCGTGCATCGGATAGATGCCCGTGCGCGCGTAATAGTCCTTTTCGAGCGCGGCCGCGTCGGGCAGCAGGTCGGGGTAATCGGCTTCGACTTCTTTCCAGCCGCCCGTGGGTGCGCCCGTGCGTCCGATACCGGCCGCCGCTGCGAAGCCGCCGGCGAGTTCGCCGCTCGCCATCATGTCCGCGAGCGAGCTGCCGGCGGGCGCGTGCACGACGTTCGACGGCAGTTTCAGTTGCGTGACGTGCTCTTCGTCGTCGACGACCCAGGTGACTTTCGACGCATCGAGATCGAATTCGTCGATCAATACCTGACGTGTCCACACGCCCGTGGTGACGGAATACGCGCGCACGCCGACCTTGCGGCCTTCGAGGTCTTTCGGATGGCGAATGCCCGCGTCGGGGCGCACGAGCAGCCCGCCGTGGTGGAAACGGCGCGTGACGAAAATCGGCAGGCCGACGAACGGCGCGCCATACGCGCGGGCGATGATATAGGTCGTGGGCGCGAGTTCGCAGACGTCGAATTCGACGTCGCGCACCATGCGCCGGAATGCGCCAATCTGGGGCTGGACCGTGACGAATTCGGCGTCCACGCCTTCGATGGGAATGGAGCCGTTGCGAATGGCCGACGTATGCGGGTGTTCGCCAATTGCAATTTTGAGCCGCACCTTATTAGCCAACATTCGTCTCCTTGAATGGGTGTGCTGTGCTTTGATGGAGAGAGAATATTTGAGCGGCCCGCGCGCGTCCCTATACAAAAGGGAGATTCGATGGCACTTTTTTCATGATGATCGGCTCAGGCGGCCCAATTTATCGTGGCCGTCGCGCGTCCGGCTTGTACGTTCTGCCTGGCGGGCTGTCCCGGCTCGCTGCCCGACTTCTGGTTGACGCGCCGTTGCGCCGCAACTCACGTACCATCGCGTTCTTTGCAATGTGACCCTTTTCGATTCGCGCGGCCATGGACAATCTTGGAGATATTCGCCTCTTCGTCGAGGCGGCGGGGCAGGGCAGCCTGTCGGCAGCGGGCCGCAAGCTGGGGCTGTCGCCCGCGGCGGCGAGCGCGCGGCTGGTCAAGCTGGAGGGCGCGCTGCATACGCAGTTGTTCGAGCGCTCGACGCGCAAGCTGCGTCTGACCGACGAAGGCCGCCTGTACCTCGCGCACTGCCAGCACGCGCTGCAGACGCTCGACGACGCCCGCGCGGCGCTCCAGGCGGGCCGCGCATCGGTGAGCGGCACGTTGCGCGTATCGGCGACATCGGATTTCGGGCGCACGGTGCTGCGCCGCTGGCTCGACGCGTTCAACGATCAGCATCCGAACGTGACGCTCACGCTGGTGCTCTCCGACTCGCTCTCGCATCTGCTGCAAGACGATATCGATCTCGCGATCCGCTTTGGCGTGCCCACCGACAGCTCGATGGTCGCCAGGCGGCTCGCCGACAACCGGCGCGTGCTCTGCGCGTCGCCCGCGTATCTGGAGGCGCATGGCGCGCCTTCGCATCCCGACGAACTCGGCGAACACGACTTTATTCTGCTGGCGTCGTCGGCGGGCGTGGCCAATAGCTGGCGCTTCTCGCGCGGCGCGGAGACGGCGCTGTTCAGCGCGCCGCTCGACCGTTCGCGGCAGACGAACGACGGCTCGCTCGCGCGCGAGTGGGCCGTGGAAGGGCGCGGCGTGGTGATGAAATCGATCTGGGACATCGGCGCCGATCTGCAGGCGGGCCGTCTGCGCGTGCTGCTGCCCGAGTGGCGCTGTCCGGACGTGCCCGTGCACGCGCTTTTTCAGCGCACGCTCTATATGGCGCCGCGCGTGCGGACCTTGCTCGACTTTCTCGAAGCGGAGTTCGCGCAGGCGGCCGGAACGCTCGCGCCGTATCTGGCATAGCGTCCCGGCACGCGTATTACGCCGCGATCACCGCCTTCGGCTCGAGAAACGCTTCGAGTCCGGCCACGCCATATTCGCGTCCGATGCCCGACTGCTTGAAGCCGCCGAACGGCGCCGCCGGTTCGTGCGCGAGCGTGTTGACGAGCACGCGCCCGGCCTCGATGCGCGCGGCCACCGCGTTCGCGCGCGCCGTATCGGCGGAACAGATATAGGCTTGCAGCCCGTACGGCGTGTCGTTGGCGATCTCGATGGCGTGTTCCGTATCGCGGTACGCGATGATCGCCAGCACCGGCCCGAAGATTTCCTCGCGCGCAATCGTCATGTTGTTGGTGACGCCGCTGAATACGGTCGGGCGCACGAACCAGCCCGTGGCCGCACCGCCGGGCCGCCCCTCGCCGCCCGCGAGCAGACGCGCGCCTTCGTCGATACCCACGCGGATATAACGTTGCACGCGCTCCCACTGCTTGCGGCTGACCATTGGGCCGATGCTCGTGCGCGGGTCGCGCGGATCGCCCGACTGAATCCCGGCGACGGCGTCGACGATCTTCGCCTCGAATTCCGCCAGACGCGCTTGCGGCACCAGAATGCGCGTGCCCGCGATGCAGGCCTGACCGCTGTTCATGAAGCCCGCTTGCAGCGCGAGCGGCGCGGCGAGGTCGAAATCGGCGTCGTCGAGCACGATCATCGGCGACTTGCCGCCGAGTTCGAGCGTCACGCGCTTGAGCGTCTCGGCACCCGTGCGCAGGATCGATTTGCCGACCGCCGTCGAGCCCGTGAACGAGAGCTTGGCGACGTCGGGATGCGCGCTGATCGTCGCGCCCACGGTATCGCCGCGCCCGGTGACGATGTTGAACACGCCCTTCGGCAGACCGGCTTCGTGCAGCGCCTCGGTCACGATGCGCGTTTGCATCGCACTCATTTCGCTCGGCTTGACGACGGCCGTGCATCCCGCCGCGAGCGCGGCCGCGAGTTTGCCGCAGATGAAGCCCGCGTTGCTGTTCCAGGGCGTGATGAGCCCGGCCACGCCGAGCGGCTGCATCGTCACCTCGGCCGTGCCGGCGCGGCGCGTGAACGCGTACTGTTCGAGCACGTCGGCGGCGTCGCGCAGCACGTTCGAGGCGTGCTGCGCCATCCAGCGTCCGCGCGAAACCGGCGCGCCGTATTCCTCGACGATGGCTTCGAACAGCGCGTCCTCGCGCGCCAGCACGGCCGCGTGCAGACGGCGCAGCATGGCGACGCGTTCGTGCTGCGGCGTGCGCGAGAAGGCGGGAAAGGCGCGCTTCGCGGCGGCGACGGCGGCGCGCGCATCCTCGGCGTCGGCGAGGCGCACGTGGCCGATCACCTGCTCGGTGGCCGGGTTGAAGAGTTCGAACAGCTCGCTGCCGTGCGGCGTGACGAACGCGCCGTCGATATAGATGGTGTCGATGACCTGCATGGTGGCTCCGGAAAACGTGGCGACCAGCACACGATAGTGCGGCGCGATTGATCCGACTAGCCGTACAATCGAGGACGAGTCATTGAGCGATTTAGGACAATGAAGACATCGGGACTGGGTGAACTGGAAGCCGTGCTCGCGGTGGCGCGTCACCGCAGCTTCCGCGCGGCGGCCAACGAACTGGACGTGTCCACCTCGGCGCTGAGCCATGCCGTGGCGGCGCTGGAGGCGCGTATCGGCGTGCGGCTGTTCAATCGCACCACGCGCAGCGTGGCGCTGTCCGAAGCGGGCGCGCAGTTCGTGGACAGCGTCACGCCCGCGCTGTCCACCATCCGCGAGGCGATCGAGCAGGCGGGCAGCTTTCGCGACACGCCGTCGGGCACGCTGCGCATCAATACGTCGCTGGGCGCGGCGAAACAGGTGATGCCCGTGTTCGTCGAATTTTTGCGCCGCTATCCGGAGATGAAGCTCGACATCGTCACCGAAGGGCGGCTCGTCGATATCGTCGTGGACGGTTTCGACGCGGGCATTCGCCTCGCCGACACCGTGCCGCAGGATATGGTCGCGGTGCCGTTCGGCGATCGCCAGCGTTTTACGGTGGTCGGCAGCCCGGCGTATTTCGCGCGCAACCGCAAGCCGCGCGTGCCGATGGATTTGCGCGCGCATCGCTGCATTCGCGCGCGCATGCCGAGCGGCACGATTTATCAGTGGGAATTCGAGCGGCGCGGAGAAAGCGTGCGCGTCGACAGCGAAGGCGCGATCACGCTCGACGACGCCGATCTGATCCTGCGTGCGGCGCGCGCCGGCTTGGGGCTCGCGTATCTGACCGAATGGAATGTGGCCGAGGATCTGGCGCAGGGCACGCTGGTGCGCGTGCTGGAAGGCTGGTTGCCGCCGCTCGACGGTCTGTGTCTGTACTATCCGAGCCGGCGGCATGCGCCCGCAGGATTGCGGGCGCTGGTGGAGACGATCCGCGAGTTGGCGGATGCGCAGAGGAAGGCGTCGAAAGGCAGTGAAGTTGGGAAAGCGGACGAACGCGCCCGCAAATCCCGCGCTTGATCCACTTTAATCGAGCACCTTGTTACCCGTCTCTTCGAACATCGACACGGCGATCAGCGAAATCGCCACGCAGCCGATCATGTACCACGCGGGCGCCATCTTGCTGCCCGTTTCGCGGATCAGCCAGCTCGCCACGAGTTGCGCCGTGCCGCCGAACGCCGACACCGCAATCGCATACGCGCTCGACATATACCCGGCGCGCAGATGCTTCGGGAAATTCTCCGGCATCAGCGCATAGGCGGGCGCGCTGCCCATGGTGTAGCAGAGCATCAGCACGATCAGCGCGGCGAGCACCACGGGCAGCGACGGGTAGTGCGTCATGATCCAGAACGCCGGATAGAGCAGCACGATCAGCGCCACGCGTCCGATGATCGTGAGCGGCTTGCGGCGGCCCATGCGATCGGACCACGCGCCGTAGATCGGGCACATCACGAGCGAGATCGTGCTCGACGCCACGCCCGCGAGCATCGACATCTTGCTCGGCAAGCCAAGGTACTGGATGCAGTAGGTCGGCATGTAATACATCATCACGTACGTCGCCACCGACATGCCCATGATCGAGAAGATCGTGAGGAACCAGTTGCGCACGTAGAGGCCGCGTTTCGGGTCGTCGCGACTCGCCAGCGTTTTGGGCGCGGGCGGTTCTTCGCGGATATGGCGGCGCAGATAGATGCCCACCGGCGCGATCAGCGTGCCGACGAGGAACGGAATGCGCCAGCCCCAGCTATGCATCGTGTCGGCGGAGAGCAGAAAGCCGAGGCTCGCCGCGAGACCCGAACCGAGCAGCGCCGCGGCGCCCTGGCTCGCGAGCTGCCAGCTCGCGCGAAAGCCGCGGCTGGCGTTGCCGCCCATTTCGAGCAGCGTCGCCGTCGCCGCGCCGAATTCGCCGCCTTGCGCGAAGCCCTGCAACAGACGCGCGGCCACGATCAGCACCGGCGCGGCCAGGCCGATCTGCGCATACGTGGGCGCGAGACCGATCGACGCGGAACCGATCGCCATCAGCAAAATGGTGAGCGTGAGCGCCGGCTTGCGGCCCGCGCGGTCGGCGTAGCGGCCGAGCACGATGCCGCCGAGCGGACGCATCACGAAGCCCACCGCGAACACCGCGAACGCGAGCAGCGACGAGGTGATCGGATCGTCGGCGGGAAAGAACTGATGACCGATGGTGAGCGCGAAATAGCTGTAGACCGTGAAGTCGAAGAATTCGAGCAGATTGCCGATCACCGCCGCGAGCACGATCTTGCGTTGCTGGCCTGGCGTCATCGGCGGCGCGTCGGCCTCGTGCGGGGAAAGCGTGGAAGTGCTGGCGGTCATGCTGGGGCCTTGGCGAGGTAGCGTTCGACGAGTCGCGTCCAGAACGCGGCGCCGATCGTGAGGTTGTCGTCGTTGAAGTCGTAGCGCGGGTTGTGCAGCATCGGCTGGCCTTCGCCGTTGCCGAGCCGCACGAAACAGCCGGGGCGCTGTTGCAGGTAGTACGCGAAATCCTCGCTGCCCGCGATGGGCGGGAACGGCGCGATCACGCGCTCCGGACCGACCAGTTCCTCCGCGATTTCGCGCGCGAAAGCGGTTTCGGCTTCGCTGTTCACGAGCACCGGATAGCCGCGGATAAAGTCGATGTCCGCCGTTGCGCCATACGATTCCGCCTGCGCATTCACCACCGCGCGAATGCGCGCTTCGAGCGTTTCGCGCACGGTCGGCGAGAACGAACGCACGCTCATTTCGAGCACGGCGCTTTCGGGAATCACGTTGGCCGCGTGGCCCGAATGGAACGAGCCGACCGTGATGACGGCCGCTTCGTTCGGATCGACGTTGCGCGCGACCACCGATTGCAGCGCCATCACGATGCTGCTGCCGACCACCACGGGATCGACCGCGAGGTGCGGGCGCGCCGCGTGGCCGCCGCGTCCGTTCACGCGCACCTTGACCGTATCGCAGGCGGCCATCAGCGCGCCCGAGCGGAAGCCGAACGTGCCGACGGCCACGCCCGGATGGTTGTGCAGACCGAAGATCGCATCGCAGGGAAAGCGCTCGAACAGGCCGTCGGCGAGCATGCGCACGGCGCCGCTGTCCGAACCGGCTTCCTCGGCGGGCTGGAAGATCAGGTGCACGGTGCCGTCGAAATTGCGCGTCTTCGCGAGTTGCTGCGCCGCGCCGAGCAGGACCGTGGTGTGGCCGTCGTGGCCGCACGCGTGCATCTTGCCGTCGTGGATGCTGGCGTAGTCGAGACCGGTCTGTTCGTGGATCGGCAGCGCGTCCATGTCGGCGCGCACGCCCACCGTGCGCGTGCTCGTGCCCGACTTGAGCGCGGCCACCACGCCGTGGCCGCCCACGTTGCGCGTCACCTCGTAGCCCCACGATTGCAGCTTGTCGGCGACGAAGCGCGCCGTATCGGCCTCCTCGTACGACAGCTCGGGATGCTGGTGAATGTGATGACGAATCTCGTCGAGTTGCGCGCGGGCATCGGCCAGGTCTTCAATCTGGCAGTAACGGCTGTCGCTCATGGTGCGGGGCTCCTCCTTGTTGTGCGGAATGCAGGCGGCGTCGATGCGGATAGCGCGCCGCGCCTCGTGCCTTGCGAAAGGCTTGCTGCAAAGAACAAGCCCGAGTATTGCATCGACGAAAAACTCGACCGATGACTGAAACGCGTCGAAAATGTTGCTTTCAAGTCAACGATTCGCGCGGCGGCGGGTGTTCGGTCTGTTCGATACGCAACCAGTCAAAACGAAAGCAAGACGAAAGGAATGCAGCATGAATCCCACGGAGAACGGCGCGGAGCCGCTGGCGGAACGCTGGATCGACGAAATCGGTGAAATCGGCGAGCGCACGCTGCGGTATCTGGCCGAAATCGCCGCGAGCGGCGGCGTGCGCATGGCCGCCGAAACGCTCGGCGTGAACCCGTCGGTCATCAGCCGGCAGGTGGCGGCGCTGGAGCGGCGGCTGCGCTTCCCGCTGATCGAGCGGCGCGGCCGCAACGTGGTGGTGACGGAGATCGGTCAGGTGCTGATCGACCATTACCGCGACAGCCAGCGGCGTCAGCGCGATCTCGCGGCGCGTCTGGAGGAGTACCGGCAACTACGGCGCGGACGCGTGGCGCTCGGCGTGGGCGAGGGTTTCGTCGGCAATCTGATTGCGCGCGCGTTGCAGCGTTTTTCGATGACGTATCCGGATATTCTCGTCGAGATCCGTTCGGGGCCGACGCCCGTGGTGCTCTCGCTGGTGCGCGACGATGGGGTCGATATCGGCCTGTGCACCCGTACCGCGGACGATCCGGCGCTGCGGATTCACACCTTTGCGTCGAAGCCGCTGTGCGCCGTGGTCGCGCCCACGCACCGCTTTGCACGCATGGCGAAGGTGGCGCCCGAAGCGCTCGCGGAGGAGCGACTGATTTTCATGAGCGAGGCGTTTGGCGTGCAGCAGATTGTGAATTCGCTATTCGACGACGTCCGGCTCAATGTGATTCCGGCCTATCGCGTGGATCTGTTCCATACGGCGCAGACGCTCGCGGCGGGCGGGCTGGGCGTGGCGTTCATGTCGTCGATTACCGCGCGGCGCGGCATCGAACTGGGCGAACTGGTGGCGGCGCCGATCGATCATCCGATCGCGGCGGGCTTCGGCAGCCAGATGATGGCGCGCGTGGGGCGGCGGCTGTCGCCCGCGGCCGATCATCTGTGGAAGCAACTGGCGCGCAGTTTCGTGCAGACGACGGGGAAGTAGCGGGAAAGCGTTGCGACTGGAAACGCTACTAACGGTCAGTCGCGGCTTCAGCCCTGGAACGGAAATTTCGCGCGCCGCGCGGTTTTCGACTCACGCGCTCGCTCGCTAATGACAAGCAAGTGAGCGGCGCGGAAGATAGCACGATTTTTTGCTATCGGCGAAATTTGATTCGGCATCCGAACAAATAAAAAAGGCGGCGCAATTCGCGCGCCGCCTTTTCATTCGGTTATTCAAATGCCGCTGCAATCGGGCAATCAATACCGCGCAATCAATATCGCGAAAGCTGGCTGCCATTCATCTGCACATGATCGCCGGGACGCAGATCGCCGGGTGTCGGCACATTGAACGAGCGCATCGAACCGTCGCTGACCTGCACGTCGATTTGATACGACGTGGGCTGTGCGCCCATCTGCTGACCGATCTGATTGCCCGCGACCGCGCCGCCCAGCGCGCCGATGACGGTGGCCGCATCTCGGCCATGACCGCGTCCGAACTGATTGCCGATCACGCCGCCGAGCACCGCGCCCACCACGGTGCCTGCAACACCGGAAACGGGCGACGCGCTGCTGACCGGACGCACATTCGTGATCGTGCCGTATTGCGCGCCATATTGATTGCCATACTGCCCGCCGTTTTGCGTGTCATAAGCCGGTGCGGGCGGCGGAGGCGGCGGTGCGTAAACGGGCTGCTGCACGGTCGCCGGTTGCGCATAGGCGGGTTGTGCGTACGCCGGTTGCTGCGCGTACTGCCCCGAATAAGTCGATCCATAACCCGGACCATATCCGGGCGCCACGCAGGCGGTCAGGGAGAGCGTCGTGACGGCGGCAATCGTCGCAAGAAAGACGGATTTCGTAGTGAGCATCGGCATGGTGTGATTCCCGCATCGGCTTGCGAAATGCGCCGATGTCAATGTGAAGAGCGAATGCGCCGGAGTATAAGGAATGCGCGTTCGCACGTCCGATGCCGCCGGGTAACAACGTGTAAAGTCTGTTGCCGGGTCAGCGGGGGAACTCACAAATGGGACGCCGTTTATTCCTCGTTGCCGCCGCGGCTCTTGTGTTGCGCGGCGAGTTTGTCCTGCTGCGCGGGCGGCACCGGATCGTAGTGACTCAATTGAATGCTGTAATTGCCGTTGCCGCCGGTCAGCGAATTCAGGCGCGACTGATAGTCGTTGAGTTCGGCGAGCGGCACTTTGCCCGCGATCACCATCGCATTGCCGCCCACGGTGCGCGTGCCGTGCAATTGCCCGCGACGCGACGAAAGATCGCCGATGATGTCGCCCATCGACGTCTCCGGCGTCATCACTTCGATATCGACAATAGGTTCGAGCACGATCGGCTGCGCTTTCAATATGGCGTCGATAAACGCTTTGCGTCCTGCCGTCACGAACGCCACTTCTTTTGAATCGACCGGATGGCTCTTGCCGTCGTAAACGATCACGCGCAGGTCCTGCATCGGAAAGCCCGCGAGCGGGCCGCTCTCCAGCACCTGCTGAATGCCTTTTTCCACAGCCGGAATGTATTGCGTGGGAATGGCGCCGCCTTTCACGGCATCGACGAATTCAAAACCCGCGCCGCGCGGCAGCGGCTCCACGCGCAGCATCACTTCGCCGAATTGCCCCGCGCCGCCCGTCTGTTTCTTGTGACGGCAATGGCCTTCCGCCTTGCCGCCGATGGTCTCGCGCCACGCAATCGTCGGCGGGCGCGTGATGACTTCGAGCTTGTGCTGTTCCGTGAGCCGTTCGAGCATGTAGCGCAGATGCAGTTCGCCGAGCCCGCGCACGACGGTTTCGTTCGTGCCGGTGGGATGACTGATCGACAGGCAGGGATCTTCGGCGGCGAGCTTTTGCAGCACTTCCCAGAGGCGCTGTTCGTTGCCGCGCCGCGCCGGTTCGATCGCGAGTCCGTAAATCGGATTCGGAAATTCGAGCGGCACGAGATGCACGTTGCCGTCTTCGGGCGCGTCGTGCAGCACGGTGTCGAAGTCGATGCCGTCCGCTTTCGCCACCGCGCAAATATCGCCAGGACCAGCGCGCGGCACGTCGGTATGGTCCTTGCCTTGCAGCCGCCACAAATGCGCGACCTTGAACGGCTGGCGGCCATTACCGACATACAGCTGGCTGTCACGCGCGACCGTGCCCTGATGAATGCGAAACACGGCCATTTTGCCGATATACGGGTCCATCACGATCTTGAACACATGCGCGAGTACGTGCCTCGTCGCGTCGGGTTCGGGCTGCACGATCTCGGTTTTTCCGTTATGGGTCTCGCGATAATAGAGCGGCGGATTGCCTTCGGTCACATTCGGCAGCAGGCGCACGAATACGTCGAGCAATTGTTCGATGCCCGCGCCCGTGGTCGCCGACGCAAAACACACCGGCACGAGATGGCCTTCGCGCAGCGCGCGTTCGAAAGGCGCGTGCAATTGTTCGGGCGTGATGGCTTCGCCCTGTTCGAGATACAGCTCCATCAGTTCGGGATCGAGCTCGATCACCTGATCGACGAGTGCATTGTGCGCCGTCTCCACGGCATAAAAATCGGCCTCGCCGGCCGGATTGAAAAAGCAGTCCACCACTTCACTGCCGCCTTTTGCAGGCAGGTTGATCGGCAAACAGTTTTTGCCGAAGCGCTCCTGAATATCGGCGAGCAGGCCGGGCAGATCGACTTTCTCGCCGTCGATGCCATTCACGACGATCATGCGGCAGAGCTTGCGCCGCTGCGCGTAATCCATCATGCGTGCCGTGGTCATTTCAATGCCGTTGCGCGCATTGATGACGATGGCCGCGGTTTCGACGGCGGGCAACGCGCCGATGGAAAGGCCCGCGAAATCCGGATAACCCGGCGTATCGACGAGATAGACGCGCGTGTCCTGATGATGAAAATGCGCGACCGTGGAATTGAGCGAGTGATGATATTTGCGCTCGAGTGCGTCGTAATCGCAGAGTGCCGTGCCGCGACTCACGCTGCCTGGCGAGTGCAATGCGCCGCCGCGATGCAGGAGCGCTTCGGCAAGCGAAGTCTTGCCGCATCCGGCGTGGCCGACCAGTGCGATCGTGCGGATGGCTTCGGGACTGTAATCCATGATCGCCATCGTCCTGTAGAGGCGTGTTGGGGCATTATTGGCGAAATTTCTCGCGCTTGCCAGCGTTAGCGAAACGCGTGCGTGCGCTCGCCCGGTTCGTTGCGGTGCAGTATTTCAGCGCCTTTTTTCAGGGGTTTTTCGTGCAAAACGCTCGCACATGCGTTCGCCGCTCGCGCGTGTGCGATGCAATAAAATCGGCCACGCTCACTATGTTTATCGTTCGCGCGTCGGTCCCAGCCGATCGAGCAGCGCGGTCAGCAGATCGACCGGCAACGGGAATACGATCGTCGAATTTTTGTCGGCGGCAATCGTGGTGAGCGTTTGCAGATAGCGCAACTGCATGGCCTGCGGTTGCTGCGCGAGTCGTTGCGCGGCCAGCAAGAGTTTCTCCGAAGCCTGCAATTCGCCTTCGGCGTGAATGACTTTCGCGCGGCGTTCGCGCTCGGCTTCGGCCTGACGCGCAATCGCGCGAATCATCGTTTCGTTGAGATCGACGTGCTTGATTTCGACTGTCGAAACCTTGATGCCCCACGCGTCCGTTTGCGAGTCGAGCGTCTTCTGGATATCGGCGTTCAGTTGCTCGCGCTCGGCCAGCAGCGCGTCGAGATCGTGTTTGCCGAGCACCGCGCGCAACGTGGTTTGCGCCAGCTGACTGGTCGCTTCGACATAGCGCGCGACCTGAATCACGGCCTTTTCCGGATCGACGACGCGGAAATACACCACGGCATTCACTTTCACCGAGACGTTGTCGCGCGTAATCACGTCCTGCGAGGGCACGTCGAAGACCACGGTGCGCAGGTCGATGCGCACGGCCTGCTGCACCACGGGAATGATCAGCACGAGACCCGGCCCTTTGACCTTCCAGAAGCGTCCGAGCATGAACACCACGCCGCGTTCGTACTCGCGAAAGATGCGGATCGACGAGACGGCCAGCAAGACGACGAGCACGGCGAGCAGGCTCGAAAATCCAAACGTGTAGCCGATCATGTCGATTCTCCTTGCGATGGCGGCGGACGGCTCGCGCCGTGCAGCGGCACGACGCTCAGCGTCAGCCCGCTGCGCGCGGTTACGCGGACCGGCGTGCCCGCCGCAAGCGGAATGGCGCACGTCACGCGCCAGCGTTCGCCGTGCACGCGCGCCCAGCCGTCGGCCGGTGCGTGCGGGGTGGGGGAGGGGGCGGCGGCGTTGACGGTCAGGGCGTCGTCGAGAATTTCGCCGAGGCTGCCGACCAGCGCTTCCGCGCCCGTTACCACGGGCCGCCGCCGCGCGCGCAGCGCGACGCTCGACCTGAGCGCGACCAGCGCCGCGCCGCCGAGTGCGAGACCGGCGATGAGCGGCAAGGGCACGCCGTAGCCGGGCACGTCGGTGTCGATCAGCATGAGCGCGCCGATCGCGAACGCCACGATGCCGCCGAAACCGAGCACGCCGAAGGTCGGCAGGAACGCCTCGGCGACGAGGCACCCAAGGCCGAACAGGACGAGGCCCAGGCCGGCGTAGTTCACGGGCAGCATCTGCAGGGCGAACAGCCCCACGAGCAGGCAGATGGCGCCTGCCACGCCGGGCAGCACGAAACCGGGATTCGCGAATTCGAAGAAAAGGCCGTAGACGCCGATCGTCAGCAGAATCAGCGCGACGTTGGGATCGGCGATGATCGAGAGGAAACGGTTGCGCCAGTCGGGCGCGTAGTTGACGAGCGGTGCGTGCGCGGTCGCGATGCGCACCATGCCCGCCGAGGTCGCGACCACGCGTCCATCGGCTTCGCGCGCGAGATCGGCGGCGCTGGGCGCGATCAGGTCGATCACGTGTTGCGCGAGCGCCTCGCTGGCCGAGAGGCTGACGGCTTCGCGCACGGCGCGTTCGCCCCATTCGGCGTTGCGGCCGCGTAGTTGCGCGAGGCCGCGAATGTAGGCGGCGGCGTCCTGGGTGGCCTTGCGGGTTTCGGTGGAGGCCGTATCGGTGGGCAGCGCGCCGGCGTTGCCCGATGCCGGGCTGGCCGCGCCGGGTAATGCGGGCG
>NZ_JAAGPN010000099.1:0-29974 GCF_017104805.1 Paraburkholderia sp. Ac-20347
GGACGACGCGGCTTGCGTCGACGGCGCCGCCGTGGCGGCGTGCGCGGCCGCGGCCGCGAACGTCAGCGAAAACGTCACCGACAGCGCCGCGCACGCGGCCAGCGCGCCACGTGCGACGCGCGTGGGGAAAAGGTTCTTCTTCATGCGGGTCGTCACACGCTCACCAGAGGGCCGGGGTTCTTGAGGTACTGGCTGCGAATGGCCTTCGCGGACCAGTACGCCAGGGCGGCGACCATCCCCGTGGGGTTGTAGCCGATGCCTTGCGGGAACGCGGACGCGCCAATCACGAAAACGTTATGGACGTCCCAGCTCTGCAGATAGCGGTTCAGCGCGCTGGTGTTCGGGTCGGTGCCCATGATCGCGCCGCCCACGAGGTGGGTGGTCTGATAGCGGCGCGAATCGAAATGCGCGCCGAACTCGCGCGTGTAGACGTTGATGGCCTTCGGGCCCATCGCCTCGGCGATCTTCTTCATCTGGCCGGTCACGTACTGCGCCATCTTGACGTCGTTGTCCTTCCAGTCGAAGGTCATGCGCAGCAAGGGCTGGCCGTACGAGTCGCGATAGGTCGGATCGAGGTCGAGGAACACGTCGCGATACGACATGTTCGAGCCGTGCGCGTCCATCGAAATGGTGTGCGCGTAGTGATCCTTCACGGCCTTTTTCCACTGCGAGCCCCAGTTCGGCGTGCCCGCGGGCGTGGCGATGCCGCTGATCGGCTTCACGCCCGCCTGGTTCACCCACAGCGGCGAGCCGCCGACGAAACCGAGCGGACCGTGGTCGAAGTTGTCGGCGTTGAAGTCGTCCACGGCCACGCCGTTGCCGCCCGCGCCGATGAACGGATTGGTCCACGTGTCCTTGTCGAAGAACGCCGTGATGGTCGAGAGATTCTGGTACGCGAAATTGCGGCCCACGACGCCCGTGCCCGACACCGGGTCATACGGCTTGCCGATGCCCGAGAGCAGCATCAGATGCACGTTGTGATACTGGAACGCCGAGACGATCACGAGATCGGCGGGCTGGAACACTTCCTGGCCCGACGGATCGACATAGGTCACGCCGGTCGCGCGCTTTTTCGTGTCGTCGAGTTCGACGCGCAGCACGTGGCATTTCGAGCGCAGTTCGAAGTGCTTTTCGAGCTTGAGCGCGGGCAGGATGTTCAGGTTCGGCGACGCCTTCGAGTACATGTAGCACGCGTAGCCGCTGCAGTAGCCGCAGAAGTTGCACGGACCCATCTGCACGCCGTACGGGTTCGTGTACGGACCCGAGGTGTTGGCCGAGGGCAGCCGGTACGGATGCAGGCCGATCGACTTCGCGGCGTCCGAGAAGCGTTGCGCCGAGTACGTATTCAGTTGCGCGGGCAACGGAAAATTGTCGCTGCGGCGCGCTTCGAACACATTGCCGTCGCCGACCACCTTGTCGCCGACCTTGTAGGCCTGGCCCGAGGTGCCGAACACTTTTTCGGCGAAGTCGAAATGCGGCTCCAGCTCGTCGTAGCTCACGCCGTAATCCTGGATCGTCATGCCTTCCGGGATGAACTTCTTGCCGTAGCGTTCTTCGTAATGGCTCTTCAGGCGCAGCTCTTCCGGCGTGATGCGAAAGTGCACGCCCGACCAGTGCAGGCCCGCGCCGCCCACGCCTTCGCCGGGCAGGAACGCGGCGAGCTGGCGGTAGGGCAGCGCCGTTTCGGCCGCGTTGTGGCGGATCGAAACGGTGGTCTTCGAGAGGTCGAGAAAGAGCTTCTTGCGGATGTTGTACGTGAGCTCGTCGATGGTGTTCGGGTACGCGCCATCCGGATAGGTGTCGCGATACTCGCCGCGTTCGAGCGCGACCACGTTCAGGCCCGCTTCCGTGAGCTCTTTCGAGAGGATCGCGCCGGTCCAGCCGAAGCCGACCACGACCGCGTCCACATGAGGTTTCTTGATCGCCATTACGTGCGCTCCCCGTTGATCGATACCGGACCGTACGGGTAAGGCTGACCGTTCTGGTTCACGAAATCCATGAAGTCGGCGCGCGCGCCGGGAAAACCGATCATCTTCCACGCGGCCATGTCCTTGTTGCCGCCGTGGATCGGATCGCAGAAATAGCCTTCGCGCGTGTTCTGCAGCAACTGGCCGAAGAACACCTTCGCGGGCACCGAATCGAGTTCGACCTTGCCCGCTTCGAGATTCGCGAGCAGGGCGTCGCGCGTGTTCGCGTCGAGCGCGTCGAAATCCTTGCCGTACGCCTTGTTCGCGTACGCGTTCACCGCCGCGATGCCGAGGCGGTAGATGTCGCGCGGCACCAGCTTCATCTGATAGCCGAGTTCGGGCGCGCCTTGCTGGAACGGCCCCTGCATGTACCAGAGCGCGCCGTGCGCGTAGGGCGTGTCCATCTGACGGTCGATGAATTCGGGCACGCCCGCGTCGAGCGCGCCCGGACCTTCGGCGTCGGTGGGAATCAGGCGGTCGACCGCCGCTTGCACGAAGGCCCATTCACGGGCGTCGAAGTAGCGGGGCTTGTAAGGCGCGGCCTGGGCCTGGGTTTGTCCCGGCTGGCTGCCGCCTGGTTGTTGCGCGTTGCCGTCGGACGACTGCGAGCCGCCTTCGCAGCCGGCGAGCGCCCCTGCGGGAACGAGCACTACCGCCGTGCGTAGGAATCCACGGCGAGACGTGAGAGGGGATTCGGACATTGTTCGATTCTGTATGAATTCGGCGCGATCTGATCTGACCGTGACCATCGGGGGAAGCCGGTTTCTTCCCGGCCGCCGCGGTAACCAATGGTAATTGGAACCGGTTCCATGATTGGCGGGGCATTTTACAATAATCCGTTGCGCTGGCTGTATCGGTCGCGCCAGGTCAAGTGGCGGGGTGTCGCAAGGCGGCGCGGCATGGCGTCCCGGGTGTTTCGGAAATGTCGTGCGGATTCAGGGGCTTGAGTGCGCCGTGTCGATTCGGGTCTGGCGGCGTCCGCGCGGAATCGGCGACGTTTCATGGTGGGCGCACGGCCGCGAAGGCTGTTGCTTTTTGGGGAATGCGCCGGGCACCGGGTTGTCACTCGGGGACGGAATTGCTAACGCACGGGATCGCGCGGGATTGTGTACAACATGTCAAGGCGCTTGCCTGATCCTCTGATCAATCGCCGAACCGGCACTACGAACAACCGCCGCAAATCTCCGCCTGGCCGCGCCCACGCGGGTGTGGCTGATCGCCTCCGAACAAACCCTAACAAGTCCACCAAGTTGTTTGACAACTAACCGAGGCGAGTGCTACTGTGCGGATATCGACAACCCACCATTTCTGCACGAGGCCTCATGAACGTGTCCCCGATCGTCGAAAGCGAATTCGCTTCGACCGTGATGGCGGTGCCCCCTCTGGCACGCCGCGCCGATTTCTCCCTCGACGTTGAAGCAAACGGCAAGCTCATCCGCCATATGGAAGCGGGCGGCATCCGCACGCTGCTGTACGGCGGCAATGCCAACCTGTACCACGTCGCCGTGAGCGAATTCCGCGAGTTGCTTGACATGCTCGCCGAACAGACCGCGCCCGACACGCGCGTGATCCCGGCCATCGGCCCGGACTACGGCAAGATGCTCGACCAGGCGCGCATCCTCGCGCAGACGCAGTACAAGACCGCCATGGTGCTGCCGCTGTCGGGCTTCACCACGCCGGCCGGCGTCGAAGCGGGCCTCACGCGCGTCGCTGACGCCGCGGGCATTCCGCTGACGCTTTATATCAAGAGCGAGGATTATGTCGATGTGGACACGCTCGTGCGCCTGATCGACCGCGGCACGCTCATCGCCGTCAAGTACGCCATCGTGCGTCAGGACCCGGCGAACGATCCGTATCTGCGCCGCCTGCTGCAAAGCGTGCCGGCCTCGAAGGTCGTCTCGGGCATGGGCGAGCGTCCGGCCCTCGTGCACGTGCGCGATTTCGGCCTCGCCGCCTGGACCACGGGCTCGGGCTGTATCGCCGCGAATGCCGTGATGGCGCTGCTCAAGGCCGCCAAGGAAGGCCGCGCCGACGAAGCGCAACGCCTTTACGACGCGTTCATGCCGCTCGAAACGCTGCGCGACGACATCTCGCTGATCCGCGTGCTGCACGACGCCGTCACGCTGTCGGGCATCGCCGACATGGGCCCGATCCTGCCGCTGCTTTCGCAGTCGCCGGCCGAAGCGCTGCCCGCCATCGGCGAAGCGGCGAAGACGCTGCTCGCGTTCGAGCGCTCGCTGGCCGGTTCGGCACAGGCGGCGCACGCCTGAGCGGCGCGTGCAGGCGCTTGCGCGGAGGCTCGCGCAGGCGCCTGTGTCACTGAATGAACTGAACGGAGCGACCATGTCGTCTATCACGGGAGCCATGCTGATTGGCGCGCAGTCGGTGCGCGGTCAGGCGGGCGAAATGCGCGCCTTCGCGCCCGCGCTCGGCCAGGACATCGAGCCGGCCTTCGGCCTCGGCAACAAGGCCGATGTCGCGCGCGCCTGCGAACTCGCGGCGCAGGCGTTCGACGCCTTCCGCGCCGCGCCGCACGAAACGCGCGCCAAACTGCTGGAAGCGATCGCCGAGCGCATTCTCGCCATCGGCGATGAACTGATCGAGCGCGCGCATCTGGAATCGGCGCTGCCCAAGGCGCGTCTGGAAGGCGAGCGCGGCCGCACGGTCGGCCAGTTGCGCCTGTTCGCCTCGCTGGTGCGCGACGGCCGCTGGTGCGGCGCGGTGCTCGATTCGGCGCTGCCGGAACGCAAGCCGCTGCCGCGCTCGGATCTGCGTGCGCAACGCATCGGTCTCGGCCCGGTGGCCGTGTTCGGCGCGAGCAATTTCCCGCTGGCGTTTTCGGTGGCGGGCGGCGACACGGCGTCGGCGCTGGCCGCCGGCTGTCCGGTGGTGGTGAAGGCGCACCTCGCGCATCCGGGCACCTCGGAACTCGTCGGTCGCGCGATCCAGCAGGCGGTCGCCGACGTCGGCCTGCCCGAAGGCGTGTTCTCGCTGATCTTCGGCGGCGGCAACGAAACGGGCGAAGCGCTGGTCGCGCATCCGGCCATCAAGGCGGTGGGCTTCACGGGTTCGCGCCGCGGCGGTCTCGCGCTCGCGCAGATCGCGGCGCAGCGCGCGGAACCGATCCCCGTCTACGCGGAAATGAGCAGCATCAACCCGATGCTCGTGCTGCCGGCCGCGCTGGCCGCACGCGGCGAGGCGCTCGCGCAGGGTTTCGTCGATTCGCTCACGATGGGCGTCGGCCAGTTCTGCACGAATCCGGGCCTCGTGCTCGCGATCGATTCGCCGGAACTCGACCGTTTCGTGACGGCCGCGAGCGCGGCGCTCACGCACAAGCCCGCGCAGACCATGCTGACGGCGGGCATCGCGTCGGCGTATGACGAGGCCGTGGCGCAGCGCAAGACGCAGGGCGTCGAGCAACTCGCCGAAGGCGCGGCCAGCGACGCGCAGTGCGCCGCGCTGCCGCTGCTGTTCAAGGCGAGCGCCGAGCAGTTCCTCGCGCAGCACGCGTTGTCGGACGAGATTTTCGGGCCGACCTCGATCGTCGTGGCGTGCCGCGACGAAGCGGAACTGCTGCGCGTGACCGAGCATCTCGAAGGCCAGCTCACGGCCACGCTGCAAATCGACCGCGACGACTACGCGATGGCCGCGCGTCTGCTGCCGGTGCTCGAACGCAAGGCCGGCCGCATTCTGGCGAACGGCTTCCCGACGGGCGTCGAGGTGTCGTACGCGATGGTTCACGGCGGCCCGTTCCCGGCCACCTCGGACGCGCGCACGACCTCGGTGGGCGCGATGGCGATCGAGCGCTTCCTGCGTCCGGTCTGCTATCAGGATCTGCCGGCGGAACTGCTGCCGGCCGCGCTCCAGGATGAGAATCCGCTGGCGCTGTGGCGTCTGCGCGACGGCGAACTGGTGCGCAAGTAAGCACGCATGACGTCGGGCGAAGGCGCTTGCCGCGGCTCTCGAGCCCGCTGCAAGCGCCTTCTCACGGGGCGGCCCGACAATCGACTCACAGGATGCTCACAAAAGCCCTGACGTTGCTTGACAACTTGATGTGTGGTTCGGCATCCTTTGACCGCGGCGAAAGTTGGCGCGAAGTTGGCAGCAAGCTGGCAATAAGTTGGCAACAGGCTGGCGGCAAGCAGGCGTCCAGCCGGAAATACAGGCATCAGAACGACAACAGCCGTGTATTAAAAAACCCATAATCAGATGTGAGGAGATGCGATGTTCGATGGACGCTTGAAGGCCAGCGTGCTGGCCGTATGTGTGGCGGCCGCGGCGGCGCTCGGCATGAGCGCGGCGAAGGCGGATCCCGTTTCCCTGAACATAGTCGACGTGGCCGGCAATCTGCAGCTCACGCAGAAAGCCTTCGAGGCGTTCAAGGCGAAGTACCCGAATCTCGTCTCCAACATCACGTACACCAATGCTCCCGCGCCGCAGTTGCCTGGCAAGATCAAGGCGATGCAGGCGGCCGGCCGCGCCGATATCGATCTCGTGCTCACGGGCACGGACGCGCTGGCGGCGGGCATCGAACAGAATCTGTGGATGAAGCTGCTGCCCGATCAGACGGCGGCGCTGCCGGGCGTGCTCGACAAGTACGCGCCGGGTCCGCGCAAGATGCAGGATCTCGCGCAGGGTTACGGCCTCGAAGTGTCGTACATGCCGGCCGGTCCGCTCGTCGAATACAACCCGGCCAAGGTCGCGAAGCCGCCGCACACGCCGGCCGAACTGCTCGCGTACTGCAAGGCCAATCCGGGCAAGCTCATTTACGCGCGTCCGGCCAATTCGGGTCCGGGCCGCACGTTCCTGATGGGGCTGCCGTACCTGCTCGGCGACAAGAATCCGCAAGACCCGATCAACGGCTGGGACAAGACCTGGGCCTTCCTCAAGGAGCTGAATTCGTGCGTGCCGTATTACCCGGGCGGCACCTCGGCGGTGATGAAGGAACTCGGCGAAGGCACGCGCGACATGACCGTGACCGTCACGGGCTGGGATATCAACCCGCGCGCGCTCGGCATCGTGCCGGCTGAATTCAAGGTGCAGGCGTTCGACAACATGACGTGGGTGAACGACGCGCACTACATGGTGGTGCCGAAGGGCGTGTCGAAAGAGAAGCTCGCGGTCCTGCTCAAGCTGATGAACTTCATGCTGGAGCCGCAGCAGCAGGCCATGACGTATGACGACGGCTACTTCTATCCGGGTCCGGCGGTGAACGGCGTGACGCTCTCGATGGCGCCGAAGCAGAGCCAGGACGTGATCGCGAAATACGGCCGTCCCGAATACGCGAAGTGGCTGACGCAGTATCCGCACGTCCAGCCGCTGTCGGCGCAGGCGATGGTCGCGGCGTTCCAGAAATGGGACCGCGAAGTCGGCTCGCAGAAGTCGCAGTAAAGGGCGCGGCGCCGGGCTGTTCGCAGCCTGGCGCCGGAGAAAGGGATCTCGTGGTCAGGAAGGTGTCATGAAGCATTCTTTCGATCGTCTGCGTCTGGACGCGGTGTGCCGCAGCTTCACGAGCGCGGAGGGCGCGCAACTGGCGGCGCTGCGCGGTCTCGATCTGGAAATTCGCCGCGGCGAATTCATCGCGCTGCTCGGGCCGTCGGGCTGCGGCAAATCGACGGCGCTCAACTGCATCGCGGGCCTGCAGCCGCTCACGAGCGGCAGCATCTGGCTCGACGAACAACGCATCGACGTGCTGCCGCCGGAAAAGCGCGGCTTCGGCATGGTGTTCCAGAATTACGCGCTGTTCCCGCATATGTCGGTGCTCGACAACGTGGGCTTCGGCCTCAAGATGCAGGGCATCGCGCGCGACGAGGTCAAACGACGCGCGCGCGAAGCGCTGCAACTCGTGCAGCTCGTCGGACACGAAAGCAAGCTGCCGGGCCAGCTCTCGGGCGGCCAGCAGCAGCGCGTCGCGATCGCGCGCGCGATCGTGATCGAGCCGCCGCTCGTGCTGATGGACGAGCCGCTGTCGAATCTCGACACGCGTCTGCGTATCGAAATGCGCGCCGAAATCCGCCGCATTCACGGTCAGCTCGAACGCGCCACGATTTACGTCACACACGATCAGGACGAGGCGCTCTCGATGGCCGACCGCATCGTCGTGATGAAAGAGGGCGTCGTGCAGCAGGTCGCCACGCCCAAGCAGATCTATAGCCGTCCCGCGAATCTGCATGTCGCGCGTTTCATGGGCTATCGCAATGTGCTGCCGTTCGCCGTGAGCGGCGAGCGTGGCGAGCATATCGCGCTGTCGTCGTCGGGCATCACGCTGACGGGCGTGCCGATGGACGAACTGAAGGGCGGCGAGATCTCGGTGGCGATGCGCCCCGAAGATTTCGAGCGCGCCAGCGCGGGCGATGCGAATGCGTTCGACGTCGAAGTCGAAATGGTCGAATACGGTGGCCGCGATTCGCTGCTGCTCGCGAACGCGCCGTTCGGCAAGCTGTGGGCGCGCGTGGAAGGCGAATTCGAAGCGGGCGAGCGCGCCACGCTGCGCGTCGCGCCGTCGCGTGTGTTGGCTTATGCGGAGCGTGCATCATGAGCGCGCTGGCCCCGTCGCTCACCAAAGCGCCGCGCGACGCGCGCGGCTGGCTCGTCGCGCCCGCGCTCGGTTTCATCATCGCGCTGTTTCTCTATCCGTTCGCCTACGGTCTCGTGCTGTCGTTCAAGCCGATGAACGGCGGCGGCGTGTTCGCGAACTATCTGCAGTTCATTCACGATCTGTCGCTGTGGCCGACGGTGTTCGTCACGCTGAAACTCGCCGTGCCCGCGACCGTCATCAACGTCGGGCTATCGCTGCCGGTGGCGTTCGCGCTGCGCCGCAAGTCGCCGTATCAGAAGCTCGTGACGACGCTGCTGGTGATTCCCGTCACGCTGGGCACCGTGCTGATCGCCGACGGCATGCTGAGCTACTTCGGGCCGAACGGCTGGTTCCCGCAGGCGCTGCACGCGCTGCATCTGTACACGAACGAAGAGATCCGCCTCACGCACAACTACTGGGGCGTGCTGATCTCGCTGATCGTCTCGGGTTTTCCGTTCGCGTTCCTGCTCACGCTCTCGTATGTCACGGGCATCGACCCGACGCTCGCGCGCGCGGCCGCCACGCTCGGCGCGGGTCCGTGGCAGCAGTTCCGGCAGATCTATCTGCCGCTGCTCGCGCCCGGTCTCACGATGGCCGCGTGCCTGTCGTTCGTGCAGGCGTACTCGGTGTTTCCGTCGGCCGTGCTGCTCGGCGCGCCCGCCGGTCCCACGCGCGTGATTTCCATCGCGGCGTCGGAAGCGGCGTTCGAGAGCTACGACTACTCGCTCGCCTCGACCATCGCCATCGTGATGGGCTTCGTGCAGCTCGTGGTGGTCGCAGCGATGCTCAGCGCGAAACGCTTCTTCTACTCGGGCCCGGTGAGCGGAGGGAAAGGCTGATGAGCGCCCATCAACGTAACGCCGCCGGTCTGCCCGCGGGTGCGCCGATGCGCGACGAACGTCCCGCGCCCGCCGCCAACGCGCCGCAGACGAAGCCCGGCGCGAACGTGCCCGAGATCGTCTGGAAAGTGCTCGTGTGGGGCGGCGTGGTGTTCTTCCTGCTCAACGTGCTGCTGCTGATCGCGACGGTGGGCGTGAACTCCATCGCCACGCGCTGGTTCGGCACGCCGCTGCCGCAAGGCTTCACGCTGCACTGGTATGCGCAGGCGTGGCGCGACTTCCAGCTGGGCAGCGTGCTGTGGGTCACGTTCGAGGTGGTGGGCGCGGTGGTCGTGCTGTCGATCGCGCTCGGCGTGCCGGCCGCGTATGCGCTCGCGCGCGCGCAGTTTCCGGGCAAGCGCATCGCCATGCTCGTGTTCCTGCTGCCGCTGATGGTGCCGCCCGTGACCTACGGCATTCCGATGGCCACCGCGATGTATCAATTCGGTCTCGCGGGCACGCTGCCCGGCGTGATCCTCGCGAACCTCGTGCCCGCGCTGCCTTTCGTGATTCTCGTGATGACGCCGTTCATCGAGCAGATCGATCCGAATCTGGAATCGGCGGCGCGCATTTTCGGCGCGAATACGCTGCGTTATTTCCGTTATGTATTGCTGCCGCTCCTCGTGCCGGGGATGCTGGCGGCGGGGCTGCTCGTGCTGGTGCGCACGATCGGCATGTTCGAACTGACTTTTTTTACCGCCGGACCCGACACGCAAACGCTCGTCGTCGCGCTGTATTACGCAGTGTTCTCGACGGGCGTGCGCGCGCCGCAGTCCATCGACGCCATGGCGATGATCTACATGGCCATCACGCTCGCCTGGGTGCTGGTCGCGCTGCAGTTCGTCAGCCCGACACAACTCGTGTCGCGCGTGAAGGAATCGCGTTAGCGCGATGTCGGCCCGCGCCGGCGGCTTTATTGACACATCCGCGGAAACACTGGAGCAAGGCAAGATGAGCAACAAGCGAAAGACCCCCGAAGAACTGCGCAGCCACCGCTGGTATGGCGTGAACGACCTGCGGTCGTTCGGCCATCGTTCGCGCTCGGCGCAGATGGGCTACAGCCGCGAGGAGTACGCGGGCAAACCGGTGATCGCGATCCTCAATACGTGGAGCGAAATCAACCCTTGCCATACGCACTTCAAGCAGCGCGTGGAAGAGGTCAAGCGCGGCATCTGGCAGGCCGGCGGTTTCCCGATCGAGCTGCCGGTGCAGACGCTCTCCGAGCCGTTCCAGAAGCCCACCACGATGCTCTATCGCAACTTTCTCGCGATGGAAACCGAGGAAACGCTGCGCTCGTATCCCGCCGACGGCGTGGTGCTGATGGGCGGCTGCGACAAGACCACGCCCGCACTGCTGCTCGGCGCGATCTCGATGGATCTGCCGACGATCTTCCTGCCCGCGGGCCCGATGCTCAACGGCAACTGGAACGGCGTGACGCTCGGTTCGGGTTCGGACACCTGGAAATACTGGGCCGATCTGCGCGCGGGCAAGATCACCGAAGCGGACTGGCAGGGCGTGGAGGGCGGCATCGCGCGCTCGCCGGGCCACTGCATGACGATGGGCACGGCCTCGACGATGACGAGCGCGGCGGAAGCGCTCGGCTTCACGCTGCCGGGCTTCGCGTCGATTCCGGCGCCGGATTCGCGTCACGCGCAGATGTCGGCGAAGACGGGCATGCGTATCGTCGAGATGGTGTGGGAAGACCTGAAGCCCTCGGACATCATCACGCGCAAGTCGGTCGACAACGCGGTGACCACGTGTCTCGCGCTGTCGGGCTCGACCAATGCGATCGTGCACATGATCGCCGTCGCGCGCCGCGCGGGCGTCGACCTGACGCTCGGCCACTACGACGACATCGCGCGCCGCACGCCGGTGCTCGCAAACGTGCGCCCGACCGGCAAGTACCTGATGGAAGACTTCTATTACGCGGGCGGTCTGCGCGCGATGCTCAAGGAGCTCGGCGATCTGATCGACGGCACGCAGATGACCGTGAACGGCAAGACGCTTGGCGAGAACATCGCCGACGCCGAGATCTATAGCGACGAAGTGATCTATCGCCGCGCGAAGCCGCTGATGCCGGACACGGGTCTCGCCGTGCTGCGCGGCAATCTCGCGCCGGACGGCGCGGTGATCAAGCCGGGCGCAGCCGAAAAGCGTCTGCACGTGCATACGGGCAAGGCCGTCGTGTTCAAGGACTACAACGACATGGCCGCGCGCATCGACAGCGAAGACCTCGATTGCGACGAGAACAGCGTGATCGTGCTTCAGCATGCCGGTCCGGTTGGTGCGCCGGGCATGCCCGAGTGGGGCCAGTTGCCGATTCCGCAAAAGATTCTGCAGAAGGGCGTGCGCGACATGCTGCGCATCTCCGACGCGCGCATGAGCGGCACGAGCTATGGCGCGTGCGTGCTGCACGTCGCGCCGGAGTCGTTCATCGGCGGTCCGCTCGCGCTGGTCAAGGACGGCGACCTGATCGAGATGAACGTGCCGGAACGCCGCCTGAACGTGCTGATTTCCGACGAGGAAATGGCGCGCCGCAAGGCCGAGTGGGTCGCGCCGGAACCGCGCTTCACGCGCGGCTATGGTGCGATGTATCAGATGCACGTCATGCAGGCCAACAACGGCTGCGAATTCGACTTCATGCAGCGTGACGGCGCTGGCGGTTCGTGCGGCGGCGGCGTCAAGAACGGCGGCGAACCCGAGATTCACTAAGCGGCACGGATTCGGCGCGGTTTATCGCGGCGCGCGCGGCGGGGCTTGGCCGCCTCGCGCGCCGCGATGCTGAAGGAGCACAGGCAAGACGATTCACACGTAGTTAAAAAAGCAATACATCACAACGATTAGATCAGGAGTACAGATGAAGAAGACCATTCTCGCTTCCACGCTTGGACTCGCCGCACTGGGCGCGCACGCCCAGAGCAGCGTCACGCTCTACGGTATCGTCGATACCGGCATCGGTTATCAAAGCAGCGCCACGTCGCTCGGCAAGACCTCGGGCGGCCGCTCGCTCGTCAAGATGGCGCAAGGCATCTGGGCGGGCTCGCGTTTCGGCTTCAAAGGCAGCGAAGATCTGGGCGGCGGCACGCGCGCGATCTTCCAGCTCGAAGAAGGCTACAACTCGGCCACCGGCGCTGAATCGACCTCGGGCCTGATGTTCAGCCGCGCGGCTTTCGTCGGTCTCGCGAACCAGCAATACGGTACGCTGACCGCGGGCCGCCAGTACGCGCCGTACTACACGCTGCTCTCGGCCTACAGCCCGACCAACTGGCTCACGGGCGCGTACGGCGCACACCCGGGCGACCTCGACTCGATGGATACGATCTACCGCATCAACAATGCGCTGGTCTACACGTCGCCGAACTTCTCGGGCTTCACGTTCAGCGGCATGTATGCCTTCGGCGGCGTGGCGGGCAGCACGAACGCCGGCTCGTCGTGGAGCGTCGCGGCGAACTACATTCACGGTCCGGTCGGCATTGCCGTCGGCTTCGAACGTCTGAACAACGCGACGAGCGGCGGCGGCACGTGGAGCTCCAGCTCGACTGCGTACAGCGGCGGCGAGCCGGGCGTCTCGGGCATCACCAACGGCTTCCAGACCGCGCAGGCGCAGCAGCGTCTCGCCGTGACGGGCGGTTATGCCTTCAATTCGCAATGGGATATTTCGGCATCCTATTCGAACGTGCAGTACATCGCGGGCGCGGGTTCGAAGTTCTTCGACACGCAGATCTGGAACACGGGCGGCGTGGTGCTGCACTACAAGCCGTTCACGGTGCTCGATCTGGCGGCGGGCTACAGCTACACGCGCGCGACCAAGGCGAACGGCATCACCAGCGCGGCGTCGTACCAGCAGTTCAACCTCTCGCAGTACTACAGCCTGTCGAAGCGCACGGGCCTGTACTTCGTCGAGGCGTATCAGCGCGCGGGCGGCCAGACGCTCGGCACGAACGGCGCGGGCGACATCATCAACGCGACGGCCGATATCGGCGACGGTCAGAACAGCGCGCCGGCCTCGTCGCGCAGCCAGTTCGCGGGTGCGATCGGCATCATCCATCGTTTCTGATTTCACGCTCCGAGGGAGTCTCTTGCGGCGGTGCCTGGCGGCACCGCCGTTTTTTTTCGCGTGTGCAGTTGAGTGTGACGCCGAGCGTGAATACGCGGGAAGCGGGGCGGCGCCTGTGACGTTCGAGCGCCTGCGCTATCATGCAGCCCCCGGCATCGCGAAAGCATCCGCGCCGCCGCTCATTCACGCACCCAACGTCGACGATGTTCGAATCCTTTCTTTCCGGAGGCGTCCTGCTGCCTCACATGCAGGCGCTCGATACGTGGCAACTCGCCGGACTCGCCGTCGCGCTGGTGCTCGGCGGCATGGTGAAGGGCGTGAGCGGCATCGGCGTGCCGCTCGTCGCCATGCCGATCCTCACGCAGTTTCTGCCCGTCAAACAGGCCGTGCTGCTGCTGTCGATGCCGATCATTCTCGGCAATATTCCGCAGGCGCTCGAAGGCGGCGAGCTGTGGAAGACGATCAAGCACATCGCCGCGCCGCTGATCGGCACGGTGATCGGCAACGTGGTGGGCGTCTCGGTGCTGATCCGGCTCGAACCGCATCACGCGCAGGCGGCGTCGGGCGTCGCGCTGGCGCTGGCGGCCGGTTTGCTGCTCGCGTCGCCCAAACTCACGCTCTCGCCCAGGCTTGTGCGGCCCGTGGGTTTCGCGCTCGGCTTCGGCGCGGCGCTGATGGAAAGCATCGCCTCGGTGCCCGGACCGCTGCTCGCGATGTACCTGATCGCCACGGGCGCGACGGGCCGCGCGTTCACCAAGCAGATCGCGATCATCCTCGTGGTTTCGGTGCTCACACTCATCACGACGTTCAGCGGCGGCGCGCACGCCAACAGTGCGGATCTCGCGATCTCGACGCTGGCGAGCCTGCCCGCGATCGTCGGCATGCTGCTGATCCGGCCGCTGCGCGACAAGCTGCATCCGCTGGCGTTTCGCGTCGTGGTGCTGGTCTGCGTGGTGGTGGCGGCGGTGCAGATGATCGTGAAATCGGGCGTGCTGTGAGTGCGTGACGCGCGTGATGCGCGTGCCTCGCCATGAAAAAAGCGCCTGTGCAGGCGCTTTTTTGTTTTCCGGCGAACGGCTGGTGTGGATCAGCCGCGCTTGCCGCGCTGCTCGACCGGCGTGAAATCGAAGCTCGCGAAACTGCCGCCCTGATAGCGTTGCGCGGTCGCGTCGAGCGGATTCCGCTGCGCGAGAATCTCCGCGGCGTAGTCTTCCGAATTCTGCGTCGGCGCGTAACCGAGACGTTTCGCGTCGTCGTGTTCGCCTTCCTGCACCCAGTAGCTGCGCGTGTTGTTCGACACGCCCCACACCACGGCGAAGCCGATCGATTCCACGTTGATCACGCGATCGACGAGATGGAACAGATCTTCGTGGCCGAACCACGTGCTCAGATGGCGGAACTCGGTCGGCTTCGGCAGGCAGCTGCCGATGCGCACGTTCACGGTCTCGATGCCGTGCTTGTCCCAGTAGAGGCGCGCGAGCGATTCGCCCCACGCCTTCGAGAGACCGTAGAAACCGTCCGGACGAAACGCGCAATCGAGGTCGAGTTTGTCGTCGACGGAATACATGCCGATCGCGTGATTCGAGCTCGCGAACAGAATGCGTTTGACGCCGTGGCGGCGCGCGCCTTCGTAGACTTCCACGAGGCCGCGCAGATTGTTCTCGATGATCTCGGGCAGCGGACGCTCGACGCTCGTGCCGGCCATGTGGATCAGCACGTCGACGCCGTCGAGCAGGCGGTCGACCACTGCGGGATCGCGCAGGTCGCCGTGCATGACGTCTTCGCCCGCGACGAGCGGTTCGAGCGGCTTCGTGCCGGCGGCGGATCGCAGGTTCACGCCGCGCTCGAGCAGGCCCTTGCGCAATACGGTGCCGAGCTGGCCGGCGGCGCCGGACAATGCAACTTTCTTCACAGTGGATTACCTCACATAAAAACGCCAAAAGCCGGCGCCCTCGCGGACGCCGGCCGATGATGAGCCGATCAGGCCTTCACGTTGTGCGCGGGCTGGAGCGCGGCGCTGACCGCGTCGTCGCGCTGCTGGTTCGAGATCAGACGCCAGGCCACGCAGGCGCCAATCAGGTCGAACAACATCAGGCAGACGAACAAC
The DNA here is from genome assembly GCF_017104805.1 of Paraburkholderia sp. Ac-20347. Taxonomy (NCBI): domain Bacteria; kingdom Pseudomonadati; phylum Pseudomonadota; class Betaproteobacteria; order Burkholderiales; family Burkholderiaceae; genus Paraburkholderia; species Paraburkholderia sp. Ac-20347. The sequence continues at coordinate 15,587 of NZ_JAAGPN010000099.1, forward strand.
GGGTTATAGCCGATCGTGCTGGCCAGTGCGCCGACGATGAGCGAGAACACCGTCGCGCCGAGATAGCCGAACATGCCCGAGAGACCCGTCGCCGTCGCCACTTCGTGCTGGCCGAAGACGTCCGAGGCGAGCGTGAACAGGGCGCCCGAAATCGTCTGGTGCGCGAAGGTGCCGACGCAGAAGAGGGCGATCGCGGCATACGGGCTCGCGACGAGACCCACGCAGGCCGGTCCGATCATCAGCACCGCGCCGGTCGTGATGACGAGCTTGCGCGAGGTGATCAGCGAGCAGCCGAACCAGCGGATGAACAGCGGCGCGAGGTAGCCGCCGATCAGGCAGCCGAGGTCGGCGGCGAGGAACGGCATCCACGCGAACAGCGCGATTTCCTTCAGGTTCATGTGGCGCACGGTGACCATGTACAGCGGAATCCACGCGCCGAAGGTCTGCCATGCCGGCTCGGCGAGCATGCGCGGAATGCCGATGCCCCAGAAGCGGCGCGTCCTGAGCACTTCCTTGAACGAGGCGCGCTGCTTGCCCGATGCCTTCTGCGCGGGCGTTTGACCGGCGCGGATGTAGTCGGCTTCTTCCTGCGAGAGCTTCGGGTGCTCGGCGGGCGTCTTGAAGAACACGAGCCACAGGCCGACCCAGATCAGCGCCACGCCGCCCGTCAGGACGAACGCGAATTGCCAGTTGTACTTGAGAATGCACCAGACCACGAGCGGCGGAGCGATCATCGCGCCGATCGACGTGCCGGTGTTGAGCCAGCCGGTGGCGACCGAACGCTCTTTTGCCGGGAACCACTGGCTGATTGCCTTCATGCCCGCCGGGAAGATCGCGGCTTCGCTCATGCCGAGCAGGCCGCGGAAGAATGCGAGCGAGGGCCAGCTGGTGGCGAGGCCGTGCAGCATGTTGGAGATGGCCCAGCCGAACGCGAAGATGGCGAAGCCGATCTTGACGCCGACCGAGTCGAGCACGAAGCCGGCGATCGGCTGCGCGAGTGCATAGCAGGCCTGGAACGCCGTGACCACGTACGAATACTGCTGCGTGGTCATGTGCATCGTCTGCGTGAGCGTGGGCGCCGCCACGGAAAGCGAACTGCGCGCGAGATAGTTGAAGATCGTGCCGATCATGATGAGGCCGATGATCCACCACCGAAGCCCCTTGATAGTCTTGCGTTGCACTGCTCGTCTCCTGCTGTTGTCGGGAGCGGGCGCGGTGGAGGCCGCGCCGGACGATGCGCCCGGATGGAAGTTGTATGCGTGTGCCAGGTGTGTCTTGCGGCTGGCCAGTGTCCCTGGACGCCGCGTTTTTTCAGCCGTGTTGTTCGAATCGCTGTTGGGCCGTGACGCGGTGCGGATCGGATCGAATCGGGATCGATCTGCCCGGTCATGTAAGACATCATTCTATTTGCGGCAAAGTTGTAAAGCAAATCATCAGTGAATGGGGATTTCCCTAATGCCGGGGCGACTCGCGGCGGGGCCGGAACGCAATGTCACTCGATCGACGATCGCGCATGCACGCCGGATATTTCGCGCAAATCGGCGTGGGACGGATTCGGCGGGTTGTCGGATGACTGCGGGGAAAGCACGCCGCGACGGGCTGGTTGACAATTTTCGTGTTGTATTACAACAATGCGGGCATTGCGCCGGATCTACGGTCCTCGCGTATCACACATCACAAAATCGGACGAGACACGATGAATTCACCCGCCATCCCCGTCAGCGAACGCGCGCTCGAACAACTGCGCCACGTCTCCAACGCGACGCTCACCACCCAGCTTTTCAAGCGCGGCCTGCGCAACGTGTTCCTGCAAGGCGTGCATCCGCTCGCCGCGCCGGCGGCGGGCGCGCCGAATCTCGTCGGACCGGCCTTCACGATGCGCAACATCCCGGCGCGCGAGGATCTCGACCAGTTGAGCGCGTTCCAGAATCCCGAGCATCCGCAGCGCAAGGGCGTCGAAACCGTGCCCGCGGGCGCCGTGCTCGTGCAGGATTGCCGCGGCGTGACCGACGCGGCGTCGATGGGCTCGATCCTCGCCACGCGCATGAAGGTGCGCGGCGTGGCGGGCATGGTCTCGGACGGTCCGGTGCGCGACAGCGCGACCATCGCGGCGCTCGGCATTCCGGTGTTCTGCGCGGGCGCGTCGGCGCCGCTGAATCTCTGCAAGCACCACACGGTCGATCTGAACGTGCCGATCGGCTGCGGCGGCGTGGCCGTCTATCCGGGCGACATCATCGTCGGCGACGCCGACGGCGTGGTCGTGATTCCGCGCCATCTCGCCGAGGAAGTCGCGCAGGCGGCCTTCGAGCAGGAAGAACTCGAACGCTTCATCACCGAGCGCATCGAGGCGGGCGCGGCGCTGCCCGGCACCTATCCGCCGAACGAGGCGACGCTGGCCGCCTTCGAGGCATGGAAAAAGGCGCGCTGAAGGTGCGTTATTACGTGCGTTGTCACGTGCATCGTCACGTACGTCGTCACGCGCCCGAAGTTTTCTCGTTTTCCGATACGAAACCCCGCGTGCATGCGCGCGCGGACATCAGCGAAACACGCCATGCCGAAGTTTCAGGATCAGGACGTCATTGAAATCGGGCGCGGCGGTTCGCTGCTGCGCGTCGCGCCGCAAGCGGGCGGGCGGCTGCTGTCGTGGCATCGACATGGCGAGTCGATCATCCATTGGCCCGATAGCGCCGACTGGAGCCAGCCCGCGCTGGTGCGCGGCGGCAATCCGCTGCTGTTTCCGTTCATCGCGCGGCATCGTGTGGATGGCGTGATCGGGCGTTGGCGCGACGCGCAGGGCGTGGTGCGCGAGGTGCCCTTGCACGGCTTCGCGCGCGATCTGCCGTTCGAGGCGCAAGTCGATCCCGCCGGCGACGCCGTGCACATGACGCTCACCGACAGCGACGCGACGCGCGCGGGCTATCCGTTCAACTTCCGCTTCGAGGCCGCGTACCGGCTTATCGACGAAAACACGCTCGACGTCGAACTGACGACCACGAACACGGCGCGCGAAGGCGCTGCGCCGTTGCCCTATTACGCGGGCCACCATTTCTACTTCGCGCTGCCGCACGCGCAGCGCGGCGCGGCCAGCTTGACGCTGCCGCGCAACGTCTACCGTCATCAGCTCGCCGATGGCACGACGACCGCGCCCACGCCCGGCGCGACGCGCTATCGCTTCGACGATCCGCAGATCGTCGACCGCTTTCATTGTCTCGACGGCGAGCCCGAGCGCACGGTGCGCATCGAGATGCCGACACTGAAGCGCGCGATCGACATCGACCTGCGCCGTCCAGGCTCGACGCCGTGGTACGCCGTGACGTCATGGACGCTGGCCGCCGATTCGGACTTCTACTGCGTAGAGCCCTGGCTCGGCCTGCCCGACGCGATCCACAGCGGCCTCGGGCTGCGCTGGCTCGCGCCGGGACAGTGCGAAACGGCGACGTTGCGGATAGTTGTCAGCGATTTGGCGTGAGCGCGAGAAATCGCCGCAGCGCGCGCCATACGGGGCGTAGAAAGCCGAAGATTCGCCGAAGCGCCGCGTCAATGACTTACAATCCACGACATACCTGACAACCTACGCGTAGCACTGACCATGGCTGAGCAGAAAGCGCCGAATATGCCGGCGCGGATTTACAGCGACATCCTGAACCGGATCATCGAAGGCGAATACAAGGAAGGGGAGCGCCTGCCGACCGAGCACATGCTCGCGGAACGCTTCGCGACCTCGCGTCCGACCGTGCGCGAAGCGCTCGCGCAACTGCGCGCGGACGGCATCATCGCCACGCGCCACGGTTCGGGCACCACGGTCATGCGCCGTCCCGATCCGGACGTGCGCCGCTTCGCGCCGCTCGAAACGTTGTCGGACATCCGTCGCTGCTACGAATATCGCGTGGTGGTGGAGTCGGGTGCAGCCTCGCTCGCCGCGCAGAAGGCCGACGACGCCGACATCGCCGCGATCCGCCACGAGTGGGATAACCTGCAAACGATCATCGAGACCTCGGGCATCGGCGCGAAGGACGACTTCGCCTTCCACATGGCCGTGGCCCGCGCGTCGAAGAACCAGTTTTTCATCACCGCGCTCTCGGGCATCCAGGAGCAGATGGTGTTCAGCATGAACCTGTCGCGCAATCTGTCGCTCGTGAAGTCGATCGAGCGTCAGCGCATCGTGCAGCAGGAGCACCTCGAAGTGCTCGAAGCCATTCAGGCACGCAACGCCGAGCGCGCCGCGCAGGCCATGCGCGATCACCTCGAACAGGCCGTCAGCCGGATGTTCGGCTCCTGAGCCCTCCTGAGCCCATCTCGCGCGCCAAAGAAAAAGCGGGTTTCGTTTGCACGAAACCCGCTTTTTTTTACATCTGCCGCCCCCGCCGATAGCTGGCCTGTCGGCCGGCGAGGGCGCCTGAATCGCTAATGCTTACGCTGCCTGCTTGGCGGCGCGCGTGGCCTGAGCGGCGGCCTTCGAGGCGGCCTTGGTCACGGCGTCGAAATTCGTTTCCGCCATTTCAGCGGCTTGCTTCGCGGCCTTGTTCACCGAGTCGTATGCGCCTTGCGCAGCCGTGATGGCCGACTTGAAAGCGGCGACGGCGGTTTCCGAACCGGCCGGGGCGTTCTTCGCTGCGTTATCGACAAAGGTTTGCACGGCGTGTTGCTGCTGCTCGATCTGGCTTTGCGCGGCCTGAGTGAATTCCGACTGCGCGGCCGAGACGATGGCGTACACGTTGCGGCCATAAGCCAGCGCCTTTTCGGCGGCCGGCTGGGCGAAGCCTGCCTGCAGCGCGAAGAAGCCTTGCGGGTCCTTCGACGACAGCGAGCGCTGCGCGTGTTCCTGGCCTTCGGCGATCGCCGCGCGGGCCGTTTCGATGTTCAGTTCAGCGAGCTTGACCGCGCCTTCGAACGCCTTGGTCGTGAGACCGAAGAGGGCTTCGAGACTCGCTTTCTGGGTGGCGGCAAATTGTTCGGGAGTGGGCAGAGACATGTCGTCGTTCCTGATGGTGGGGACCGCTACGCGTCGGTTCCGTTTGCGAATAAAAGAGGACTTTCAATCGAATCGATCACCGATTCGCGCATTGATGCGATGCAGCAATCGAGTTCATGATAGCTCAAAAGAAGTCTGTGTCAAGCACTTTATTGTGCGTCGCAACATTTCAGTAAACGCTTGATTCGCCTTGGGAATTTTGGGGATTCTGAAGGCTTTCTGGAAGGCGAAAATTGCCGATGCGCAGCGCATGTTTCCGATGCGAAAAGCGTGTCGTCGGCACGATGTTCCGATCGGAAACACGTGAGCGCCGCCGCCATGTCGACCGCGTCAGGGAGCGGGCACGCATTAAGCGCATCGCTTGGCGCATGCGTGCACAATGTTCTTTCTCTGGAGCGGCAGCCCGCGCCCAGACCCGTCCCCCCAATCCAGCCGCGACGCTCCCATCGACGAGGAGCGCGGAAGCGATCCGCGCAGCGCGGCCTGGCGATTTCACAGGAGATGTGACATGGCTGATTCGAGCGGCAAGCCTCTTGGCAAATCCACGACGAGCGCGGGCGCACCGGCCGTCAGCGACCGCAACTCGCTGACGGTGGGACCGGACGGTCCGATCCTGCTGCACGACGTGCATTTCCTCGAGCAGATGGCGCACTTCAATCGCGAGAAGGTGCCCGAGCGTCAACCGCATGCGAAAGGCTCCGGTGCGTTCGGCGAGTTCAAGACCACCGAGGACGTTTCGCAATACACGAAGGCGGCGCTGTTCCAGAAGGGCGCGGCCACCGAAATGCTGGCGCGCTTTTCGACCGTCGCGGGCGAAATGGGCAGCCCCGACACCTGGCGCGACGTGCGCGGTTTCTCGCTGAAGTTCTACACGACCGAAGGTAATTACGATCTGGTCGGCAACAACACGCCGGTGTTCTTCGTGCGCGATCCGATGAAGTTCCCGCACTTCATCCGCAGCCAGAAGCGTCTGCCCGATTCGGGGCTGCGCGACAGCGAAATGCAGTGGGACTTCTGGACCAATAACCCGGAATCGGCGCATCAGGTCACGTATCTGATGGGCGAGCGCGGCCTGCCCAAGACGTGGCGCAACATGAACGGCTACGGTTCGCACACGTATATGTGGGTGAACGCGAAGGGCGAGAAGTTCTGGGTCAAGTATCACTTCCACACCCAGCAGGGCATGGCCAGCTTCACGAACGCCGAAGCCGAGGCGACGGCGGGCCGCGACGCCGACTTCCATCGCCGCGATCTGTTCGAGGCCATCAAGCGCGGCGAATTCCCGTCGTGGACGCTGTTCGTGCAGGTCATGCCGTATGCGGAGGCGAAGAATTACCGCTTCAATCCGTTCGATCTGACCAAAACCTGGTCGCACAAGGACTATCCGCTGATCAAGGTCGGCACGATGACGCTGAACCGCAATCCGGAGAACTTCTTCGCGCAGATCGAGCAGGCTGCGTTCTCGCCGGGCAACACCGTGCCGGGCATCGGCCTGTCGCCGGACAAGATGCTGCTGGGCCGCGCGTTCGCCTATAACGATGCGCATCGCGCGCGCATCGGCACGAACTTCAACCAGTTGCCGGTGAACCGTCCGAAGGTGCCGGTGCAGACCTATCAGTTCGACGGTCACATGGCTTACGAGCACACCGGCAACGCGCCGGTCTACGTGCCGAACAGCTTCGGCCGTCCGTGGGCGGACGAAACCGGCGCCGCCGAAGACGGCTGGGAAACCGACGGCGATATGGTGCGCAGCGCCTACACGCTGCACGCTGAAGACGACGACTTCGGCCAGCCCGGCGATCTCGTGCGCAAGGTGTTCAACGACAAGCAACGCGAACTGCTGGTCGAGCAGGTGGTGGCGAGCCTGAACGGCGTGGGCAGCCCGGTGCGCGAGAACGTCTTCACGTACTGGAAGAATATCGACGCCGACGTAGGCCGCCGCATCGAGGAAAAGGCCGGCGCGGCGACGAAGGTCGCTGAGCCCGCGAAGTAAGCCCGCGCGTCTTCGCACACGCTTCATCCGCTTCATCCGGAACCGGATCGGTCCACGCGGGCCGATCCGGTTTTTCATTTTCATTACCGTTGCATGACGGCTGCCGGACGCCAAACTGACACGCGCGCCATCGGGCGGCTTCTGCAGTGTCAGGGACGACAGGCCATAATGGGCGCATTGCCGGGCGGCGGCATCGCGCGTAATCGTATGAAGCCCGGTATGAAGCCCGGATGCACGCCTGCGAGCCCGGCCGCCTGCCGCGCGTGGCGGGAATAATTTCGACGCGCGGCGCGTTAACCCAACTGACCCGTTACGGCACGTTCACGTGAAAACTTCTCTCTCCGCCGATTCCCGTCTCGACAGTGCAGCCGCCTCGTCCAAATACACGCGCGTCGCCGTGCTGCTGCACTGGTCGATCGCGTTGCTGATCCTCGGCAACGTAGCGCTCGGTTTGACTGCCGCGCTGCTGCCCGACGGCACGCTCTCCGACAACGCGATCCGCTTCGTGATCGATACGCACAAGTCCATCGGCATCACCGTGCTCGGTCTGGCGATCCTGCGCGTGCTGTGGCGTCTCACGCATCGTCCGCCGCCGCTGCCCGCCGAATTTCCCGCCTGGGAAAAAGTCGCGGCCCACGCTGCGCATATCGCGCTCTACGTGCTGATCTTCGCGATGCCGCTCTCGGGCTGGCTTCACGATTCCGCGTGGGTGGCCGCCGCCTCGCATCCCATGTATCTGTTCGGCCTGTTCGAGTGGCCGCGCATCGGCTTCATCATGAATCTCGATCCGGCGACCAAGAACCAGTTGCACGAGCAGTTCGGCGCCTTGCATACGGCGTGCAGCTACGCGCTTTACGGCGTGCTCGCGCTGCATATCGCGGGCGCGCTCAAGCATCAATGGATCGATCGTCATTCGGTGCTGCGCCGGATGATGCCGTGAAGGCCGCTACGCCATGACGGATCGCGCTGACGACATGCCTCGACGCAACGACGACAAAAGGATTGCCTTGAACGACTCGCTCGACCAGGCGCTTGCGCGCACTTCGCCGCGCCTGACGCCGCCGCCCACACCGCTGATCAGCGTCGTGATTCACTTGAGCGTCATGGTGCTCTGGTGCGTGCTGTTCGCGCGCGCGTTCTTCCTGCAGGGCGTGGTGGCGTGGTCGACCGGCATCGCCTATGTGATTTACGACACCGTGCTGCTGTTGTTCGTGGCGTGGCAGGCGCGCGTGCTGCTGCGTCCCGCGCCGGCCAGCGACGAATCGGCGACGCCCACGCACGCGCTGCCTTCGCTCGGCGTGATCGTCGCCGCGCACAACGAGGCCGCTGTGTTGCCGATCACGCTCGACGCGCTGTTCGCGCAGACGCGCGCGCCGCAGCAGATCGTGATCGCCGACGATGGTTCGAGCGACGGCACGGCCGCGCTGCTCGCGCAACGCTACGGGCTCGCCGATCCGGGCGAAGGGCGCCTGAGCGCGCCGTCCGCGCGCTATCCGACGCTGCGCTGGCTGAAGCTCGCGCACGGCGGCAAGGCGCGCGCGCTCAACGCGGCGCTCAGCGCGATGGACACCGATACCGTGATGACCGTCGACGCCGATACGCTGCTCGAACCCGACGCCTGCGCCGCCATGGCGACGGCATTCGGCCGCGAGCCGCAACTGGTCGCGGCGGCGGGGCTGCTCACGCCGGTCTGCGGCAACTCGGCGAGCGGACGCTTCTTCCAGTGGTTCCAGACCTACGAATACATCCGCAATTTCATTTCGCGCTTTGCGTGGATGCGTGCCGACAGCCTGCTGCTCGTTTCGGGCGCTTTCGCGGCGTTCCGGCGCGAGGCAGTGATGACGGTGGGCGGCTTCGATCCGCATTGTCTCGTCGAGGACTACGAACTGATTCACCGCCTGCGCCGCCATTCGGCGCGCGAAGGTCTGGGCTGGGACGTGCGCGTGATCGGCACGGCGCGCGCCACCACCGACGCGCCCGGCACGCTCGCAAGCTTCCTGCGCCAGCGCCGCCGCTGGTTCGCGGGCTTTCTGCAAACGCAGTACTGGTATCGCGACATGACCGGCAATCGCCGTTACGGCAAGCTCGGTCTCATGATGTTGCCGGTCAAGGCGTTCGACACGGTGCAGCCCATCTACGGGCTCACGGCGTTCGCGCTGCTGCTCGGTTTTCTCTTCGACGGGCGCTTCACGATCGTGCTGCCCGTGCTCGCGGTGATCGTCGGCAAGATCGCGATCGACCTCGCGTTCCATCTGTTCTCGGTGCACCTGTACCGGCGCTGGAGCGGCGACCGCACGCATTCCAGCTTCGGCATGGCGCTGCTGGCGGCAATTTTCGAGCCGTTCTCGTTTCAGCTCATGCGTCACACGGGTGCCACACTCGGCTGGTTCCATTTCCTGCTTGGGCGGCGTAAATGGGGCGTGCAGCAGCGCACCGGGCTCAGCGCCCACGGGCAGCGCGAGAGCGCGGCCTCTTCTCGCTGAGCGCTGAGTACTGAGCGGGTTTCCGGCCTCGATCTTCCGATAGCCGGCTCCGTCGCGATCAAGACGTTTTTCGTCTTGATGACGCTGCGTATTCCTCTGATCTAAACGCCGCTTGCCCGGTCCGCACCGTCTCTGCACCACGATGAGGCGCGCGGACAGTCGGCGTCGCCAGCCGCTCGCGCATTGCGCGGCGGCTTTCGTTTACGCGCGCCGATTTGCACCATGAAGGCGCGCGAAACGGGGCGCGCGGATGGCATGTCCCTTGCTTTTGCAGAGTACGCAGCGCGCCACGCATGACGCCACGACGATCATGCGTGCGAGACGCGCCGCTGCATCCACGCGCGAGAACGAGCCGATGCAAGTCCATGACGAAATGCGCGATGAGGGCGCCGTGCGCCCGCACTACGAGCGGTTCCAGCACTGGCTGGAGCGGCAGACTGGCGAAACGATGGCGCGCAAGCGCGCCGAGGCGGACCTGCTGTTCAGGCGCGTAGGGATCACGTTCGCGGTCAACGGCGACCTGTCCGGAACCGAGCGTCTGATTCCGTTCGACCTGATTCCGCGCATCATTCCCGCCGACGAATGGGCGCTGCTCGAACGCGGTTTGCGCCAGCGCGTGCAGGCGCTCAATCTGTTTCTGCACGACGTCTATCACGATCGCGACATCGTGCGCGCCGGGCGCATTCCGGCCGAGCAGGTCTATACCAACGCGCAGTATCGGCCCGAGATGCAGGGCATCGATCTGCCGCTCGGCGTCTACGCGCATATCGCGGGCATCGACATCGTGCGCGACGGCCGCGACGGCGCGTTCTACGTGCTCGAAGACAATCTGCGCGTGCCGTCCGGCGTCTCGTACATGCTCGAAAACCGCAAGATGATGATGCGGCTTTTCCCCGAACTCTTCGTGCAGCACAAGGTGGCGCCGGTCGCGCATTATCCCGATCTGCTGCTCGAAACGCTGCGCGCCTGTGCGCCCGCGGGCGTGGACGATCCCACCGTCGTGCTGCTCACGCCGGGCATGTACAACTCGGCGTATTTCGAGCACACGTTTCTCGCGCAGCAGATGGGCGTCGAACTGGTCGAAGGTAGCGATCTGTTCGTCGAAGACAACTACGTGTTCATGCGCACGACGCAAGGTCCGCGCCGCGTCGACGTGATCTATCGCCGCGTGGACGACGACTTTCTCGATCCGCTCGCATTCCGCGCCGATTCGGCGCTCGGCGTGGCGGGCCTGCTCACGGCGTATCGCGCGGGCCGCGTGGTGCTCGCGAACGCGATGGGCACCGGCGTGGCCGACGACAAATCGATCTATCCGTATGTACCGGACATGATCGAGTTCTATCTCGGCGAAAAACCGATTCTCAACAATGTGCCGACGTGGCAATGCCGCCGCCCCGACGATCTCGCCTACACGCTCGACCGGCTGCCCGAACTGGTCGTGAAGGAAGTGCATGGCGCGGGCGGCTACGGCATGCTGGTCGGACCCGCTTCGACGCGCGCGGAAATCGAGGCGTTTCGCGCGCGTCTGATCGCGCGGCCCGGCAATTACATCGCGCAGCCGACGCTGTCGCTGTCCGCGTGCCCGACTTTCGTGGAAGCGGGCATCGCGCCGCGCCACATCGACCTGCGTCCGTTCGTGCTGTCCGGCAAGACCGTGCAGATGGCGGCGGGCGGCCTCACGCGCGTGGCGCTCAAGGAAGGCTCGCTGGTCGTGAATTCGTCGCAAGGCGGCGGCACGAAGGATACGTGGGTGCTTGAATAAAGCCCGAATAAAACCCGAAGAAACCCGCTCGACAGAATCGCTGCAACTGGAACCGAAGAGGAACGACCATGCTGAGCCGTACCGCCGATCATCTGTTCTGGATGGCCCGTTATATGGAGCGGGCCGAGAACACCGCGCGCATGCTGGACATCAATCTCAAGGCGCTGCTGCTGCCGGGCAATGCCGACGACGAGGCGCGCACGCATCGCGCGATGCTGCGCATCTCCGAGCTCGACGCGGCCTTCGACGCGCGTCATGAGAAGGTCACGCGCGCGAACGTGCTCGAATTTCTGGTCGCGGACCCGACCAACCCGTCGAGTATCTATTCGTGTCTGCAGGCGGCGCGTGAAAACGCGCGCGCCGTGCGTGGCACGCTCACGACGGAGTGGTGGGAAACGGTCAACGACACCTGGCTGCAGTTTCACGAGCTGCTGCGCACCGATGAATTGAGCACGCATCCGGAAACGCTGTTCGAATGGGTGAAATTCCGCTCGCATCTGTCGCGCGGCGTGCGTGTCGGTACGGCGTTGCAGGACGACGCGCTGTTCTTCACGCAGCTCGGCACCTTTCTCGAACGCGCAGACAACACCGCGCGCATTCTCGACGTGCGTTTCGTGGAAGTCGATAACGCCGATTCGCGTTCCGCCGCGCGTCAGCTCGAAGACTTCTATTACTGGACGTCGATTCTGAGTTCGGTGTCGGCGCTCGAAATCTATCGCAAGGTCTATCGCGACGTGGTCACGCCGGCGCGCGTGGTCGAACTGTTGATCCTCAATCAGCAGATGCCGCGTTCGCTGCTCGCGTCGATGGACGGCGTGTGCGCGAATCTCGCGATGCTGCGCACGGACACGTCGAAAGAGGTCGAGCGCACGGCAGGCAAGCTGCGCGCCGAATTGCTCTATGCGGATTTGCGGCAGATTTTTTCGGTGGGCGTGCATACGTTTCTCACGCAGTTTCTCGCGCGCGTCTACGAACTCGGCAATCAGGTGGCGCGCACCTATCTGATGCTGCCGGTGGGTTAGACCGGCGCGCGCGGATCGATATCTTTTTCGTCTTGATGTGGTTCCTGTTGCCGTTTTGTTGAAGGACATTCGCCATGCAACTCGCGATTCGCCACGACACCGTTTATCGCTACGATGCGCCCGTGCATTATTCGATCCAGCAGTTGCGCCTCGCGCCGCTCACTACGTCGAGCCAGATCGTCACGCAATGGCATGTCGATGCGCCCGGCAAGCTCGACGCGAGCCGCGACGCCTACGGCAACACGTTGATGACGTTGGTGCTTTCGAAACCGCACAACGAGATCCGGCTGCGCGTGCGCGGCGAAGTGGAGACCGTGCCGCTCGCCGACGGTCGCTTGCCCGAAGGCGAGGGCCCGATTCCCGCCGAGCATTTCACGTCGCCCACGCGCCTGACCGAAGCCGACGACGCGCTCGCCGCGTTCGCGCATAGCCTCGCGCCGCTCGACAGCGCGGCCGCGCTGCTCGAGGCGGCGGCGCGCGTGACCGAGCGTGTGCGCTACGAAGCGGGCGTGACCGACGTCACGCATACGGCCGCGGACGCGCTTGCGATCGGGCGCGGCGTGTGTCAGGACCACGCGCATGTGATGCTGGCGCTGTGCCGCGCGCGCGGCGTGCCGGCGCGCTACGTGAGCGGCTATGTCGATCCCGGCGACGTGCCCGAGATGGCGAGCCACGCGTGGGTCGACGTCTGGCTCGACGGCGGCTGGGTGACGGTGGACGTCACGCATGCGTGTTTCGCGAGCGAGAAGTACTGCCGCATCGCCGTGGGCCGCGACTACGAAGCGGCGGCGCCGGTGCGCGGACGCCGCATCGGCGGACTGAAAGAGACGATGGACGTGAACGTGCGCGTCAGCGCACAAAGTGCGCAGCAATAGTTTTCTCGATATCGGAAAGGAAACTCAAGGAGACGACGCGCGTTTCGCATCGGCAACATCCGGTGCGCCGAGCGACGCGTCGAGGGAACAGCATGACCTACTGTGTAGCCATGGCCGTCGACGACGGCCTCGTTTTTCTCGCGGATACGCGTACCAACGCGGGCGTCGATCACATCAGCACGTCGCGCAAGATGGCCGTGTTCGAGGAGCCGGGCGAACGCGTGCTGGTGCTGCTCGTGGCAGGCAATCTGGCGATCACGCAGGCAACGCTGCAGGTGCTCACCGAGCATCAGGACCCGGCGCGGCCCACGCTCTGGAACGTGCCGGGCATGGTCGAGGCGGCGCGGCTCGTCGGCGAGGCGGTGCGCGAGGTGCATCGGCGCGACGCCGAGGCGCTCAAGGCCTTCAACGTCGATTTCAATTGCAGCTTCATCCTCGGCGGGCAGTTGCGCGGTCAGCCGATGCGGCTGTTCCAGATCTACGCGGCGGGCAATTTCATCGAGACGTCGAGCGTCAATCCGTATTTTCAGATCGGCGAATCGAAGTACGGCAAGCCGATCATCGACCGCGTGCTGACGCCGCGCACGCCGCTCGACGAGGCCGCGAAATGCGCGCTCATTTCGATGGATTCCACCTTGCGCTCGAATCTCTCGGTGGGCTTGCCGCTCGATTTGCTGGTCTACGAGCGCGATGCGCTGCGCGTGACGCGCTATGCATCGCTCGACGAATCGAACGCCTACTTCGAGATGCTGCATTCGACGTGGGGCGAGCGGCTGCGTCAGGTGTTCAGCGAGATTCCCGACCCGCTCTGGACCGACAACGGCAGCGTGCCGCGTCACGAACGCGTCGATTTGCCGATCGTCGCGCGGCCCGCGCACGACGGTGGCAGCACCGAGCCGCGTCTCGCGCAGACGCTCGCGCAAGGTCCGCAGCCCGGCGTGCCGCCGCGTAACACCTGACGGTTGAGTCTTCGGCAAATTCGGGCACGTCAGGCCGCCGAATCGTCATGCGCGCGTGGCGCGGGCCGACGCACGCGGTATCCTCCTGTCAGACGTGTAGCCCGCGCACGGCGCGCCAGCCCGTGCGTGCTTTTCGACCGGATTTGGACCGGACACAGGAGACAGCTTCATGACGCACGACGACCCGAAGCCCGAGGACCAGCACGAAGCAGGCGGCCCGATGAGCGATCAGGGCAACGCGCACGGCCCGAGCGGCCCCGACGATCCCACGCGTCGCCGCGTGCTGGGCGGCCTCGCGGCGGTGGGCGTGGGCCTCGCGATC